>NZ_JALBGZ010000197.1:0-9268 GCF_023006515.1 Bradyrhizobium sp. PRIMUS42 | reverse complement strand
CGGCCTCGACGGCGAGGCGCCCGGCGACTTCGCTCATCGGCGCGAGCAGCGGGAGGTGACCATTCGCGTCCGTGACGGTTTCATAGGCGATCGCGGTGCAGCCGGAGGCAACCAGGCCCTTGGCCTGCTCCGGATCCGGCGCAAGATGAAGATAGGTAAATAGAATCTGGCTTTCTCGGAGCTGGGCCCATTCGCTCTTCTGTGGCTCCTTCACCTTCACAATCATGTCGGACTTGGCAAAGATGTCGCGGGCGCTCTCGGCAATGGTGGCCCCTGCCCGCCGATACACCTCATCGGACGCGCCGATGCCGCCGCCGGCGCCGGTCTCGACCATCACCTGGTGCCCGGCTGCAACATATTCACGGACGGCGCCCGGGGTGAGCCCGACGCGATATTCCTGTACCTTGATCTCCTTGGGCACACCGACACGCATCTTCCGGGCTCCTTTGCCGACGCCTTGATTCTGTTCCTCATCGTAACGACGGGGCCGGTTTGGTTTCGTGCAAATATCCGCTAGTTTCGGCAGACCCGCGCCGGTTTCCGGCGCTGAAGCTCCCCTTCACGCTGGAAACGAAACCTTGCCCCTCGACCGGAAAGACCTCGCAATCCTCGCGGAACTCACGACCAATGCGCGTGCCAGCCACACCGAGCTTGCCAACAAGGTCGGGCTATCAAGCACGGCGCTGGCACGGCGGCAGAAGGCGCTCGAGGACGAGGGCTACATCCAGGCCTACCGCGCCGCGCTCGACCTCGCCCAGTTCGGCCTCACCACAACCGTGCTGGTTCGCATCGCACTGGAGAGCCAGAGCGACGAGGCGCTGAAGGCGTTCGAGGCGGAGGTCGTGAAATGCCCTTCCGTCGTGCGTTGCTTCCTAATGTCGGGGACAGACGACTACATTCTCATCGTGCTTGCCCGCGACATCCAGGATTTCGAGCGTATCCACCGCACCGAGCTGTCCCGACTGCCGCGCGTCGCGCGCGTGCAATCGAGCTTCGCGCTACGCGAAATCGTCAACCGCGCAGTACCCACGGTGGTGTTCGGCGAGGCAAAGCGCTAGCGGCTCTCCCCTTCCGCAAACGCGACCGAGCCCATCCCTGGCCGCTGTCATCGAATTGTCATCGAATGTGCCGAGAGCTGTGTCTCTCCGCACATTCGGGACCCGACATGGACTATTTCAAGCGCTTCAACTTCCTGTTCGCCGCACCTGTGTTCGACGCCGACGATCTCGAGGGCGTCCGCTTCAACCAGATCATCGAGGAGATCCAGCGCTCCGGCTTCGAGGTGGTCCGGGCCCGCAAGCTCGAAGACGCCGAGATGGCGGTGCAGACCGATGCCGCGATCGGCTGCATGGTGGTGGACTGGGGCAAGAAGGGCCTGGAGGGCAAGACCTCGGCGCTGATCAACCTGATGCGGCGCCGCGGCCTCGACTTTCCGATCATCCTGCTGATCCGGCGCAAGCGCTTCGAGGATTTGCCGGTCGAGGTGCTCGACTTCATCGACGGCTATGTCTTCCTGTCCGAGGAGACGCCGACCTTCATCGCCAAGAACCTGATCAGCCGGCTCAAGCAATATGCCGAGACGCTCAAGACACCGTTCTTCGGCGCGCTGGTCGACTATGCCGAGGAAGGCAACCAGCTCTGGACCTGCCCCGGTCACAATGGCGGCGTGTTCTACAACCGCAGCCCGATCGGACGCGTGTTCGTCGAGCATCTCGGCGAATCCGTGTTCCGCGACGACCTCGATAATTCCGTGCTCGACCTCGGCGACCTCCTCACCCATGAAGGTCCCGCGCTGAGGGCGCAGAAGGAAGCCGCCCAGATCTTCGGCGCGGAAAAGACCTATTTCGTGCTCAACGGCACCTCGACCTCGAACAAGGTCGCGCTCGGCGCGCTCGTCACCGACGGCGATCTCGTGCTGTTCGACCGCAACAACCACAAGGCCGCCCATCACGGCGCGCTGATGATCAACGGCGGCGTCCCGGTCTACGTCCCGACCATCCGCAACGCCTGGGGCCTGATCGGCCCGATGCGCTGGGACATGCTCGACGAGAAGGCCTTGCGCGAGGCGATCCGTAACCATCCGCTGGTTGGGGATCGCGACGCCTGGCGCAAGGAGCGGCCGTTCCGCGTGGCTGTCGTCGAGCAATGCACCTATGATGGCACGATTCACAGCGCCGAGATGATCCTGAAACGCATCGGCCATCTCTGCGAATACATCCTGTTCGACGAGGCCTGGGCCGGCTTCATGAAGTTCCACCCGCTCTATGCCGGCCGCTTTGCCATGGGCCTGTCCAATCTTCCCCCCGAGGCGCCCGGCATCATCGCGACGCAGTCGACCCACAAGCAGCTCGCCAGCTTCTCGCAGGCCTCGCAGATTCACATCAAGGACCGCCACATCCGCGGCCAGAAGCGGCGCGTCGAGCATCGCCGCTTCAACGAGAGCTTCATGCAGCACGCTTCCACCTCGCCGTTCTATCCCCTGTTCGCCTCCCTCGACGTCGGCGCGCAGATGATGAAGGGCCGCTCCGGCGAGGTGCTGTGGGACGACACGATCCGGCTCGGCATCGAGTTGCGCAAGAAGATCCGCGCGATGCGCCGCGAATTCGAGGAGAAGGAGCAGAATCCGGACCGGCGCTGGTTCTTCGAGCCGTTCGTTCCCGATCGCGTCGCGATTCCCGACGTCAGCCGCCCCGGCGCTGCGCACAACGTTGCCTGGGAGACGCTCTCCACCGACGAGCTCGCCACCAATCCCACGCTGTGGCAGCTCTCCCCGGACAGCAACTGGCATGGCTTCCCCGGCCTCACCGAGGGCTTTGCCATGACCGACCCGAACAAGCTGACGCTGCTGACCCCCGGCTTCGACCGCACCACCGGGGCCTATGTCGAGCACGGCATCCCCGCGCCGGTCGTCGCGCAGTACCTGCGCGAAAACCGCATCGTCCCCGAGAAGAACGACCTCAACTCCCTGCTCTTCCTGCTCACCCCCGGAGTCGAGGCGAGCAAGGCCGGAACGCTGATCTCCGGCCTCGTCGCATTCAAGCGCCTGCACGACGACAATGCGCTGCTGGCGGACGTCATCCCGGAGTTCTACCAACGTCGGCAAGCGCGCTATGCCGGCGTGCGCCTGCGCGACCTCTGCAGCGAGATGCACCGCTTCTTCCGTGCCGCCGACGTCAGCGCGCTCCAGGCGCGGCAGTTCATGCCCGAGCATATGCCTGAGATCGCGATGTCGCCGCGCGATGCCGCGCGCTACCTGTTCAAGAACGACGTCGACTATCTGCCGATCGAGGCCATTGGGGGCCGCATCGCCACCACGCCCTTCGTGGTCTATCCGCCCGGCATCGCCACCATCGTTCCGGGCGAGCGGCTGAACGAACGGGCCAAGCCCATGGTGGATTATCTCAAGATGTTCGAGACCTGCTTCAACACCTTTCCGGGCTTCGACGTCGAGATCCAGGGCATCTACAAGGAGGTCGATGCTCAGGGGAGGATCGGGCTGTACACTTACGTCGTTGCCGAGTAGGTGCGAATGAACGAAACGGCAATGGCACGTGCGGACGACGAGGCGGTCCTGGTCCGCACCTCACGTGAGAGCGACGTCGAGGCGATGCTGGCGATCTACCGCCACCACGTCCGCAACGGCGTACCCCGCGAAGTCGAGGGAACCGGCGCGCCCGAGCCGGACGATTTGCGCGACCGGCGCAAGAACCTGAAGCAGACCCGCCTGCCGCACCTGGTCGCGACCTTTCGCGGCGAGGTGGTTGGCTATGCCTACGCCGTGCAGTTCCGCAAGCGGCCGGCCTATCGCTACACCGCCAAGCATTCGATCTACGTTCACCACGAGCAACTCGGCCGCGGGGTCGGACGACTGCTGCTGCAGGAATTGATCGATGCTTGTGCGGCGGCCGGCTTCCGCCAGATGATCGGCTATATCGACGCCGACAACGCGCCCTCGCTGGCGCTGCACGAAAAGTTCGGCTTCGCGCGCGCCGGTCTGCTCTGCGGCGTCGCCTATCGCCACGGCCGCTGGTCCGACACCGTCATGGTGCAGCGATCGCTCGGCGCCGGGACGACGGCGCCGCCACCCGTCACAGCGCCGGGCCGCTAGAACTCAGGACGGAAAGTCAGCCGGTCTGACCTGGATACGGTCGGCATGCAGCGACCAATGATGCAACGCCTGGTCCTCGCAGAACTTTGCCTTCGCCCGCTCCGTGGCCTCGTCCTCGTCCGCGGCGTCGATCTCGAGCGTGCCCTGACAGACCTCGCACTGCCGGCCGTATTCGCCGAGCACGTTCTTCATGAACCTGACGACATAAGTAGACATGGCGCCTCCTGCTGCCCCGCAGCACTCTAGTCCCATTTAGGCTGATCGGGGAAAGGAGATTTTGACGCGGATCAAGTCCGGGCAGTCCCGACCGAAGATTCGTTGCGGAACCCGCCGCGCGGGTTTATGGGCAAGTGCCGGCCGTCCATGAGGATCTTGCCTTGCGCTTTGTCTCCGATGCCGAAGTCACCAGAGTACTGACGTTTCCGATCCTCATTGCGGCCCTGGAAGAGGCGCACCGCCGGTCGAAGATGGAGGTTCTGGACGCCTTCCTTGGCGACGAGAAAGGGCAATACGTCATCCGCAGCGCGGTCGATCCCGGCCGCTACATGGCGAGCAAGATGTTCACCAGCTTCCCCACCAATCTGGCGGGAGGCCAGATGCCGGCGGTGCAGGCTGTGTGCGTGCTGTTCGACGGCACTAACGGGCGGCCGCTGGCGGCGATGGATGGGACCGAGATCACGCACTGGCGCACGGCTGCCGATTCCGCACTCGGCACGAAACTGCTCGGCCCGCCCAGCCCTCTAACGCTGCTTTGCGTCGGTGCCGGTGAGATGTCCGAATGGCTGATCCGGGGGCATCGGACGGCGAGGCCGTCGATCGAGCGCGTCGTGATCTGGAATCGAAGCCCGGAGCGGGCCGCCGACCTCGCCAGGCGGTTGGTGGAAGACGGCGTGAAAGCGGAAACGACCATGGATCTCGACGCCGCGACGCGCGAGGCTGACGTGATCACCACCTGCACGAGATCGCATCAGCCGCTCATCAAGGGACGCAATTTGCGGCCAGGCACGCATCTGGATCTCGTTGGCGGCTACACGCCGCAAACCCGTGAAGCCGACGACGACGCGGCTCGAATCTCGCGTGTGTTCGTAGACCGCAGGGAATCCGCCTTCCATGGCGTCGGCGACATCCTGCAACCGATCGCGAACGGCGCGATCAGCGAGACGGAGGTGCTCGGCGATCTCTACGATCTCGCCAGTGGCCGTGTGCAAGGACGCGCCTCACCGTCCGACATAACCTTCTTCAAGAATGCGGGCGGCGGCCATCTCGACCTCATGACCTGCGAGGCAGTGTTCCAGCAACTCGGTGCGAAGTTGGGATAGACGACCTGTCCGGAGCAGGAGGCCGGCGAAGCAAGGCCGACGTCAGCGTTCAAGCCTTGATGTCGAGGAGCGACTCTGTCGTTTCCGCGTAGGCCTGAATGACCTTCGCATTGGCAATGAAGCTGTACTTTGCGGCCGCCAGTTGAACGAATTCGCTGGCGATGTCGACATTCGGCGCTGCGACCAGGCCATCCTGGTTTGCGAAGGCGGCGGTAGGGTCGGATTGTGCGGTATAGCTCGGCGAGACCGTCGACACCGTCGCAATAGTGCCGCCCGGCGTCGAGCCGCTCGACTGGTCGACGCGCAATGGCACGTAGGCCGCGGGAAACGTCGGAGCAATGCCCGAACTGCCCGTAACGGCCGATGTGCTCGACCCGTCTGAGGCTGGCAGCGGGCCGGTGGTGCGAACATTGGCGATGTTGCTCGCGGCCACGTTCACGCGCAAGCTCGCCGCAGAAAGTCCGGATGTCGCAATCGAGAATATGCTCATGGACTTTCAACTACAGGACAAGTGATACGCGTTCACTTACCCGATTGATAAGAAGCGCCGCTTTGCCTTTCCGTCGTGATAACCAAAGAGGCCAACCGGACCCCGCGGGCCCTACCCCGGCATCACCCCGAACACCTGCTTGAACCGCTCCGCATAAACCGGCCAGACCTCGGGATTGATGATACGCGGGGGACGCTTGCCGTCGAGCGTGTCCAGCACCTGCTCGGCCGCAATGCGGCCCATGTTCTGGCGCGCCTCGATGGTCACGCCTGCGGTGTGCGGGCTCGCCAGCACGTTGTCGAACTGGAGCAGTGGATGCTCCGGTGGCGGCGGCTCCTTGGACCAGACGTCGAGGCCGGCACCGGCGATGCGCTTGTCGCGCAGGGCCTGAAGCAGCGCATCCTCGTCGTGGATGAAGCCGCGTGCCGTGGTGATGAAGTAGGCATGCGGCTGCATCAGCGCGAATTCGCGCACGCTGATCATGTTGCGGCTGCCCTTGTTGAGCGGACAAGAGATCGAGACGAAATCGGCGCGGCGCAACAGCTCGTCCAGCTCCACCTTCTCCCCGCCCCGCTCGGCCATCACCTCGGCGGTGAGATACGGGTCATAGGCCAGCACCTTCATGCCAAGCAGGCCCTTGCACAGCGCGGCGATGCGGCGGCCGACATTGCCGAGGCCGATGATGCCGACGGTCTTTTGCTCGACCTCGTTGCCGACGAGATCGTTGCGGTTGACGTCGCGGTCGCGGCGCAGGCGGCGATCCGACTGGATGATGCGCTTGGACAGCGTCAGCATCATCGCCAGCGCGTGCTCGGCAACCGAATGGGCGTTGCCGCCGGACTGGTTGACAACCACGACGCCGGCTGCCGTGCAGGCCTCGACGTCGACGGGGTCGAAGCCGGCGCCGTTGCTGGAAACGAGCAGCAGGTTCGGTGCGCGCTTCAGGAAGGCGGCATCGACATGGAAATGCGGGGCGAGCTCGTCGCGGGCGGCGCCGACCTGGTAGACATGGGCAGCGCCAAGGAGCGGCGCGTAGAAATCTTCGGGGCTCCCGTTCTCGATGCGATCGAGCTGGACGTCGGGCCGCGCCTTGAGGATGTCGATATAGATCGGATTGGCCAGATAATTGGAGTAGACGACACGCTTGCTGTTGACCGACATCAGGACCCTTCCGGCTCTCCAGGAATCAGCAAGGCCAGCGCGGCGCGCGCCCCCTCCGTGCTTCCTCCCATTTCTTCGTCGCACACATATGACATGGCGGCGCCGGCCACGGCAGGTCTTCTGGCGCAGATCACGGTGCCGACCGCGACATGTTGACAATCCCGCCCGCTGCGTCAAGTTCGGCCGATTGCCGCGACGGTCAAAACCAAGAAGCATGCGCGGACCAAGGGAGAACGCAATGGCGATTGCGGAGCAGCAGACTTCGCCCCAGGCGACGCAGGGGGCCGGCGAAATCAGCTGGCACGGCATCGTCCTGCAAACCCTGAAACGGAACGAGATCAGCCTCATCCCTTACGTGCCCGATCGCGTGCTGACCCCGCTGATCCAGAACCTGCACGCCGACCCCTTCTTCACCACCTTCGCCACCGCCCGCGAAGAGGAGGCGGTCGGCATCGTTTCGGGCGCCTGGATGGGCGGTCGGCGCGGCGCGGTGCTGATGCAGACCTCCGGCTTTGCCACGCTCGCCAACGTCCTGGCTTCGCTCGCGGTCCCCTATCAGATCCCGCTGATCATGTTCGTCTCCGAGCGCGGCACGCTCGGCGAGTTCAACTACGGGCAGTCGCTGGTCTGCCGCACGATGCGGCCGGTGCTCGACTCGCTGGCGCTCGAGCACCACACCATCACCCGGCTCGACGAGCTCGAGTTCATCGCCGACCGCTCGATCAAGCAGGCCGTCACGACGCAGACGCCCGTGGCGCTGATCCTCAACCCGCTGCTCACGGGCGGCAAGACCTTCGACAAGTGAGGTCGGCCAAATGAATACTGCCATGAACACTGGCAATACCAAGGTGATGAACCGCTTCGATGTCACCTCGCGCCTGATCGCCAGGCTCAAGCACGAGGAAGCCGTGATCGGCGGCATCGGCAACACCAATTTCGACCTCTGGGCCGCCGGCCACCGCCCGCAGAATTTCTACATGCTGGGCAGCATGGGGCTCGCCTTTCCGATCGCGCTCGGCGTCGCGCTGGCGCAGCCCGACCGCCGCGTCTTCGCACTCGAAGGCGATGGCTCGCTGTTGATGCAGCTCGGCGCGCTCTCGACGATTGCGAGCCTGAAGCCGAAGAACCTCATCATGGTCGTGATGGACAATGGCATCTACCAGATTACCGGCGCACAGCCGACACCTGCGGCAAGCGTCGCCGACATCGTTGCCATTGCCGTCGGCTCCGGCCTTTCCAACAGCGCCTGGGCGGCGGACGAGGAGGATTTCGAACGTCTGGTCGAAGCGGCGATGTCGGCCACCGAACCGAGCCTGATCGCGGTCCGCATCGACGACAAGCCCGGTGTCGGCACCACAAGGCGTGATCCCGTGCAGATCCGGGAGCGCTTCATGCACGGGCTGGGCGTGCGCGAGCCACTTTAACATTTTGTCATTAACTACACGTCGATCTGATGGGGGACTGTACCGGCCCACCGCAAATCTGTGCTAAGCGAGCCGGATGTCCATTTTGGTTCGTTCCATTGCCTGGCTGCTCGCGGCCGCCGTTACTTTCGCAACCCTCGGTCCCTCCGGACTGCGCCCCCATTCCGACCTGGGCCAGGACGGCGAACATGCGCTTGCATTCATCCTGGTGGGACTGGCCTTCGGCCTCGCCTATCCGCGCCGGCGCCTGCCGAGCGCAGCGGCCGCGGTCGCCCTGATCGGCGTGCTCGAGCTGATGCAGTTTTGGGCACCCGGACGCCACGCCCGGCTGGAGGATTTTCTGGTCGACGCGCTCACCGCCTGCATCGGCTTTGCGCTCGCGGCCGCAGCCGATTGGCTCCTCACGCGCCTTCGCACGAGTTCCACCGTGGCAAGCGAAGGCCCCGCGGAGTGACGCTCCGCAGGGCCCATATTCTCAACGCGTAAGGTCAGCCGCCGATCAGTCGATGATCTTGACGACGCGGCGGGTGCGCGGCTCGACGATCACACGGCGGTCGTTCACGACCGCATAGCGATACTCGGTGTAGTTCGGCACCGGGCGCAGCACCACGGTCGGAGGCAGCGGCTCGCCGACCACGACACGCTCCTCCACGACAACCGAGTCACTTCGCGGGATTCCGCCGAGAATCGCATTCGGAATTTCGAGACCCGCGCCGACGGCCGCACCGACGGTGCCGCCGACCATCGCGCCGACCGGACCACCGAT
>NZ_JALBGZ010000196.1:0-9281 GCF_023006515.1 Bradyrhizobium sp. PRIMUS42 | reverse complement strand
CTATGGCGCGGCGTGGTCGGCCGGTCGCCGCCGGGCTTGGATTCCGCGGGCGTCTTGCCCTGATCGTCGGATGGTGTGCCCTGGAGCGGCGGTGTTGCCTGCGCCAGTTCCATCCGGCTCTGGGCTCGGATTTGCGCCAGCGACATCCCCGACACCACGACGCCTGCTGCGAACAGCGAACAGGCGATCATGAGGTCGCGTTTCAGTCTGCGCTTGTCATATTGGCCGGGCATGTCGATCACCGCCTTTGTCCGCGGGATCAACGAATTTGGCCAGTTGCGGTTCCGTGGCCGGCAAGACGGGAACCGAACCCCTGCGCGCCAAAACGCCGCGCTCACTCGGTGGTGCTGACTTCCCAGGTGGCGTGGCGCACGCCGGGCAGATGCTGGAGATCCGTCGCCACCGCGTTCAGTTCGTTCGGATCGACTGCTGTCGCGACCAGCTTTGCGACGACCTCGATCAGATCGTCCCCTGTCTCGACCACGTCGATATCGGCCACCGGATACTTTGCGCCCTCGAGCTTCTCGACGAGACGGTCGCGCATGTCGGGCAAGGCGTCGGCGGCAACCGCGAGCTTGAAATAATAGGTCGCCTCCAGCGCCTTCTCGTTGAGCGGGATGCGGTTGATGGCGTTGACCAGCGGGCGCAGCATCGTGTTGCCTGCGATGACGAACACGGTCAGCGCCGCGGCCTGCGCGATCATGTCGGCCCCAGCGCAGGAGCCGACCGCGGCCGAGGCCCACAGCGTCGCAGCGGTATTGAGGCCGCGGACGTCCATGCCCTGCTTCATGATGACGCCGGCCCCTAAGAAGCCGATGCCCGAAACGACATAGGCAATCACCCGCACCGCGCCATCGGCACCGTCCAGCTGCATGGCGAGATCAACGAAAGCGGCGGCGCCGACCGCGACCAGCACATTTGTGCGCAGGCCCGCGGTGCGCTGGCGATATTGCCGCTCCGCGCCGATCAGCGTGCCCAGCACAAAGGCCGTGGTCAGGCTGACCAGCGTGTCCGCGAAGTCGGCAAGCTGGAAGGTGGTCAAAAACCGCATGTGTTCGCGCCGCCGTCTCAGAGATGCGGTAGGGTGGGCAAAGGCGCGCTCTTCGCGCGACGTGCCCACCATTTTTGTTTCTCAGAGAGATGGTGGGCTCGGCGCAAGTGCGCCTTTGCCCACCCTACGGCCGGAACCATGACAGATTAAAGCTCCAGCAGGCCGCCGTCCCCATTTTCATCGGCAAACGCCAGCAGCGTGCCTTTCGCATTCCAGGCCATCGCGGCCACAGGCGGGGTGCCGTTGCGGCGGACGAGGATCTCCGCGCCGTCCTCCAGCCGCACCATCAGCACGGTGCCGTCGCTGTAGCCGGCGGCGAGGATGTCGTTCTTCGGATGGCAGGCGACCGCCGCCACGCGCGCCTGCAGCGGTGCGAGCATCGCGGGCTCCTTGCCCATCGGACCGTCCTTGCTGCCGAACGGCCATATGATGACAGTGTCGGCACCCGAGGTCGCCAACCCCTTGCCGCCCGCGCTCCAGGACATCGAGCGGACGCGGCCGGGATAGCCTGTCATGCGCATGTGCCTGTTGTCGGCGAGCCGCCAGCCGTGCAACGCCGCCTCGTGCATCGTCGTGACCAGGAACTTGTTGTCCGGGCTGAAGGTGACGCCGAGATGCGAGCCGGCCCAGGGCAGGAATTCGGCTGATCCTTCCATGTTCGGAAACCACAGCGTCGCGCCGTTGTAATGCGCGATCGCAAGCCGCAGCCCCTTCGGCGCAAACGCAAGGCCGCCAACGGTCGAGGGCACCTCGAGCGACTTCTCCTCGGTCTTGCCGCTCTTGACGGTCGCGATCTTGCCGGCTGACCAGGCGAAGGCGCCGTCGGCGTGCACCGCCACGGCGTCGATCCAGCGCCGCTTCGGATCGGTGGCAAGAAGTGTCACCTCGCCCTTGGCGTCGAGCGAAACAACCTTGCCGTCGTCGCCGCCCATGACGAGACGCTTGCCGTCACTTGCGGTCGAGAGAATGCCGCCGCTGTGCACGGCGACATTGGTGATCTCGCCCTTGGCGTCGACGAACACGACGTTCTCCTCGCCGCCGACGAAGGCGGCGCGAGCGCCAAGGAAATGCACCGAGGTCACGCCCATGCCGAGCGCAACAGGCTTGACGCGGTCGGTGACGGAAACGATCGAGGCGGAATCGGGGGCCGGCGTAAACTCTTTCATCACGAGACGATGCAGCTCTCAAAACCCTTGCGGATCGCCTCTTCCGGCAATTCGCGGCCGATGAAGACGAGGCGGCTCTCGCGCGGCTCGCCCTCCTTCCACTTCCGCTGGTGGTTGCCCTCCAGCATCATGTGGACGCCCTGGAAGACGTAGCGGTCGTCATCGTCGTGGAAGGCGAGGATGCCCTTGGAGCGCAGGATCTTGCCGCCCTCGACCTGCACCAGGTTCTGGAGCCAGGGCATGAACACGTTGGGATCGAGCGGCTTGTCGGTCTTGAGCGACAGCGACTGCATGTCCTCGTCGTGATAGTGCTTCAGGCCGTGGCCGTGATCATGGTGGTGATGGTCGTGGCCATGGTGGTGATGATCATGGTCGTGGTCATGATCGTCGGCCTCGAGAAAATCGGGCTCGATGTCGAGGATGCGGTCGAGGTCGAAGGCGCCGCGATCGAGCACGTCGGCCAGCGCGACCGAGCAACGCTCGGTGCGATGGAGTTTCGCATAGGGGTTGATGCCGCGGATGCGGGCCTCGACCTCAGCGAGCTCGCCCTTGCTCACGAGATCGGTCTTGTTCAAAACGATGACGTCGGCAAAGGCGATCTGGTTCTTGGCCTCGGGCGCATCCTTGAGCCGGTCGGACAGCCATTTGGCATCGGCGACCGTCACGACCGCATCGAGGCGGGCGTTCTTCTGCACGTCCTCGTCGACGAAGAAGGTCTGAGCGACAGGCGCGGGATCGGCAAGGCCGGTGGTCTCGACGATGATGGCGTCGAACTTGCCCCTGCGCTTCATCAGGCCGTCCATGATGCGGACGAGGTCACCGCGCACCGTGCAGCAGATGCAGCCGTTGTTCATCTCGAACACTTCCTCATCGGCGCCGATGATGAGGTCGTTGTCGATGCCGATCTCGCCAAATTCGTTGACGATGACGGCGTATTTCTTACCGTGGTTCTCCGACAGGATACGGTTCAAAAGCGTGGTCTTGCCGGCGCCGAGATAGCCGGTCAGGACGGTCACGGGAATTTTGGAGGAGGTCGCTTCAGACATAAGAACTCCGACATCAGGCTTGTTCGCGCGACGCGAGGCGGGTGGCCCCTGCCCTAGTGGTCAAGCGCGCTGGTCAGCGCCTTTATATTGTGCCTGACCATGTCAATGTAAGTGGGTGCAGGCCCCTTTTCGCCTGTTAAACCGTCCGAAATCAGGGTCCCGCCGACCTTTGCGCCGGTCTCCGCCGCGATCCGCCGGATCAGGCGGTCGTCGCTGATATTCTCCAGGAACACGGCCGGGATTTTTTGGGCCTTGATCTGGCCGATGATGGCAGCGATGTCCCGCGCGCTGGGCTCGGTTTCGGTGGAGACGCCCAGGGGGGCGATGAACTGGATACCGTATTCGGCTGAAAAATAGCCGAAGGCGTCATGGGTCGAGATCACCTTGCGCCGTTCCGGCGGGATTTTGGCGATGGCCTCCCGGACCTCGCGGTCCAGCGTTTCGAGCTTTTCCAGATAGGCCTTGGTCTGGGCACCGAAGAATGGCGCGTCATCCGGACTGGCGGCAGCCAGCGCATTGGCGATATCAGTGACGTAGACCTTGGCGTTGGGGACCGATTGCCAGGCGTGGGGATCAGCGGCCGCCCCCAACTTCAGGGGCGTGATGCCGGCGCTCGCCGTCACGACCTTCGCCTTGCTGCCCGCAGATTGCACGAGACGCGGCAGCCAGCCCTCCAGCCCAAGCCCATTGACGATGACGAGCTTCGCCTCCGCGACCCGCTTCGCATCGGCTGGCGCCGCCGTGTAGACGTGGACGTCGCCGTCGGCACCGACCAGCGTCGTAACGCTGACCCGATCCCCCCCGACATTGCGGACGAAGTCGCCGAGGATCGAGAAGCTCGCGACGACGTCGAGCCGCTCCGCGGCATGGAGCGGCGAGGCGATCAGCAACAGCGCACAAAGCAGGATGATCCGCATCGTCACGCTTCCAGATGCCGGCCAGGAAACAATTGCTGGACGATACCGCCGACGCGGCCGAACAGGACGGAGACGATGTAGAGCACCGTCGCCACCAGAATGACCGCGGGACCTGACGGCACACGGGTCTGGAACGACAGCACGAGGCCAGCATAGCCCGAGACCGCGGCAGCAACGACAGCGATGCAGATCATGACGGTGAGATCACGCGACCAGAACCGCGCGATACCAGCCGGCAGGATCATCAGCCCGACCGCAAGCAAGGTGCCGAGGGCCTGAAAGCCGTTGACGAGGTTGATCACGACGAGCGCAAGGAAGGCGAGATGCGCAGGACCGCCGGCACGGCTGACGGTCCGCAGGAACAGGGGGTCGACGCTCTCGATCACCAGCGGGCGGTAGATCACGGCGAGCACCAGCAGCGTCACGGTGGCGTTGAAGGCCACCACCAGCAGCGTCTGGTCGTCCATCGCGAGGATGTTGCCGAACAGCACGTGCAGCAAATCGATATTGGTGCCCTTGATCGAGACGATGGTGACGCCGAGCGCCAGCGAGGCCAGATAGAAGGTCGCGAGCGAAGCGTCCTCCTTCAGCCCTGTCGAGCGCGCGACCACGCCGGCAAGGATCGCCACCGCAAAGCCGGCGATCAGGCCGCCCGCCGTCATCGCAAACAGATTGAGGCCGGAGAGCAGGAAACCGACCGCGGCTCCGGGCAGGATCGCATGCGCCATGGCGTCGCCGACGAGGCTCATCCGCCGCAGCATCAGGAACACGCCAATCGGCGCGCCGGCCAGCGACAGGGCGATCACGGCGGCAAGCGCCCGCCGCATGAACTCGAATTCGGTGAACGGGCCGATCAGCGCGTCATAGACCATCTGTGATCACGCCGCCCGCGAGCGTCCGTCCTCGGCGCAGGCCGTGGCACTGTCGTCAAAAGCCTCGCACATGCGCATCGCGACGAGCAGGTTCTCCGGCGTCAACACCTCCGCCGTCGGTCCCCATGCCACGGGGCCACGCGCCAGCACCAGCGTCTGGCTGAAATGGTTGCGCACCATCTCCATGTCGTGCAGCGCGGCGAGCACGGTGCGGCCCTCTCCTTGCCACTGCTTCACGAGCGCGAGCAGATCGGTCGTGGTCTTGCTGTCGATGGCGTTGAAGGGCTCGTCGAGCACGATGAGCGCAGCATCCTGAAGCAGCACGCGTGCGAACAGCACGCGCTGCATCTGGCCGCCCGAGAGGGTGCCGATCGGGCGGTTCTCGAAACCATTGAGGCCAACGGACGCGATCGCGCGCAAGATCTTCCCTCGCGCGGCCTTGCCGATGCCGCCAAACAGGCCGGCGTCGCGCCACAACCCGGTGCCGACGAAATCGAACACCGAGATCGGAAAGCTGCGGTCGATCTCCGCACTCTGCGGCAGATAGGCGATGTCCCTGCTATCAAGCCCGCCGAGATGGATGCTGCCGTCGAGGGGCTTGAGGATGCCGACGATGCCGCGCAGCAGGGTCGACTTGCCCGCGCCATTCGGGCCGATCACGGCGACCAGCGCGCCTCGTGCGACCTCGCCGTTGAGATGGTGCACGGCCGGGTGCCGGTCGTAACCAAGCGTGACGTTGCGGAATGCTAATTGTGCCACGGTCACCTCATCGCCAGGAAGACCACGCCCCAGAGCACGGCACAGACGGCGAGCGCGGCCACAACGCGCGCGGCCATGGTCATGCGCAGGATCGACCAGGGTGCCGCCTGGGCAGGATGCGGCGAGGCCGCATCGTGGACATGGGCGTGGGTGTGGTCGTGCCCATGCGAATGGCCGTGGTCATGGGAGTGACCTTGGGAATGGCCATGAGCATGGTCTTGATGGCGGGCGTGGGACGCGGCGGGAACCATGCCAAGACGTTATATTATAACATTACGCCTGTCCACGACCGCTGGCGTCATTCCGGGACGATGAAGCTGACATCAAAAGACGTTCACACCTGTCACGGCTTGCCGATCACCATCGCGATGCCGGCCGCCACGAAGGGGAATGGCACCGATACGGCGCAGCGGAACCAGACGAAACGGGCCGGCATGAACGGGATCTCCCACAGGATCACCCGCTGGAAGGCAAACAGGGCCCACGCGACGACGTAGGCGACCACCTGGGGCACCCCGCCGCCCGACTTCAGCGCCACCGTGCCGATCGAGAAGCCGATGACAGGTCCGCCCGGCGTGGCGGCACCGGCGACCACGGCGGATGCGACCCCGAGCCAGCCGCTGTCCGGCCCGAGCCAGCCTGTGATCACCTCCTGCGGGATGATGGCGGCGATGTAGCCGGAACCGATCACACCGAGCGCGATCCGCGGCACGATATTGATGAAATCCATCGAACCTTCGCGCAGTGAGGCCTTGAACACGGCCGGGCTGCGGCGGAAGGCGATCAGGCCGACGCCGAGGACCGAGCCCCACAGCAGGATGTCGATCAGAAGCGCCGCACTCACGTCTCGTCGCCCCTCCGCTCGGGCTTCGGATACATCCTGACGTAGACGAAGCGGCCGAGCGCGCCGGCGAGCACCGGCAGCGGCAGCGAGATGAGAATCCGCCACAGCGTGAAATCGGTGCCCATGATCGGGATTTCCCAGGCCACCGCCCGACCATAGCCAATCAGGGTCCAACTCACGACCATGGCAATGGTGGCGCCGAAATCGGCACCGACGGCGAGCAGCGCGCTCGCCACGGGATAAGCGGTGAAGGGACCGCCGGGCAGGATCGCGCCGAAGGCGGTGCCGATCAGTAGACCCATCAGCCCGGATTTCGGCCCGAGCGAGCGCGAAACCTTTTCGTGCGGCAGGATTTCCGAGATGAAGGCCCCGAGCAGGCAGCCCGCCAGCACGCGCGGCAGGATGCCTGAGAACAGCGAGAGATCGTGGGTCAGGATGTCGAGAACGCCGTCGGTACCGTCACGCCGCCAGACCAGCGTCGCGCTCACCGCCACCAGCGCGGCAATGATGATGGTCGACCAACCGATCGGCTTGCGGACTCGTCCCGGCCGCGGCTCGGACTCCGCGTCCTCGGCAGGCGCCGGGTTCTTCGGGGAAGGTTCTGACAACGGGTGTGGGTCGGCTCGAGGGTGATGCCCATCCTGATTAAGGGCACCACCGACACCATGCAAACAGTACAATGACAGACCCGTGCGCGCGCCGCGCAGGGCAATTCCGCACAGCAAAAAGGCGGCCGCTGATGCGCCCGCCTCTTTGTCATTCCGGGGCGGCGCGTCAGCGCCGAGCCCGGAATCCATCGGGCGTCAGCCCGAGTGGATAGATGGATTCCGGGGTCGCGCTTCGCGCGCCCCGGAATGACGGGTCCAGCTTACGCCTTCTCGAACAGGGACTCGACGTATTCCCAGTTCACGAGGTTCTCGACGAACGCCTTGAGATAATCAGGACGGCGGTTGCGATAGTCGATGTAGTAGGAGTGCTCCCAGACGTCGCAGCCGAGGATCGGGGTGGCGCCGTGCACCAGCGGATTCTCGCCGTTCGGGGTCTTGGAGATTTCGAGCTTGCCGTTCTTGACCTGGAGCCAGCACCAGCCGGAGCCGAACTGGCCGACGCCAGCCGCCTGGAAGTCGGTCTTGAACTTCTCGAAGCCACCGAGGTCTTCGTTGATCTTCTTCTCGAGCTTGCCCGGCAGCTTGGTGCCGCCGCCATTGGGCTTCATCCAGCTCCAGAAGTGGATGTGGTTGTAGTGCTGGCCGGCATTGTTGAACACCGCGGGGTTCTTGCCGAACGAGCCCTTGACGATCTCTTCAAGGGACTTGCCTTCCCATTCGGTCCCCTTGAGCGCGTTGTTGCCGTTGGTGACGTAGGCCTGATGATGCTTGTCGTGGTGGAATTCCAGCGTCTCCTTCGACATGAACTGGCCGAGGGCGTCATAGGCGTAAGAGAGTGGGGGCAGCGTAAAGGTCATGGGATGTTGTCCGCGACTGATGGGGAACTGGCTTAACGAGGACTCTTATAGAAGGTTCCAGGGCCGTTAAATACCGCCAATTTGCGAAAACGCGTGATGCGGCCGCTTGGCACGATTGCATAAAATCGGCGCAGACGGCGGACGATCACCCAGGCTAGGCCGGTCGCCGCAAAATATCATTGCCTTTGAAGCGGTTATGACAGAACGAATGCACCGCGAACCGAAGATGCAAGAGACGAAACCATGAGCGTTGAGATCGACATCCTGAACGGCGATGCCTCGTGGCCGATCGCGGAGCCGCTGCATCAGGCCGTTTGGGGACCGCATATGGTCGCCGGCAAGCCCTGGGCTCACGTCAAATGGGCCAATGCCGATCTGCGCGTGCTGATCGAGACGCCCGAAGACGGCCTGGTCTGCCATGTCGGCATCTACTTCCGCACCGTCACCTGGAACGGACAGAAGACGCATATCGGCGGCATCGGCGGGGTCTGCACCCGCGAAGACCGACGCGGCCGCGGCTACGCGACCCTGGCGATCGACGCGGCTGTGCACACCATGCGCGCCAACGAGGCGGTCCGCTTCGCATTGCTGTTCTGCGAGCCGCACAACACCGCGTTCTACGCGGCCCGGAGCTGGCTGCCATTCGAAGGCGAGGTCTATTGCGAGCAGCCGGAAGGGCGAATCCGGTTCACTCACATGGCGCCCTATGTCTTCAACATCGTCCGGGCGCCGACCTTGGGGACCATCGACCTATGCGGCCTGCCGTGGTGACCCCTGCGTGAGGTGAGGCTGCCGCTGGGGCCTACCTGCCCTTATAACATGTCGATCATCATCTAAAATTCCGTCCGGTGACAAATGACGATCGACGCCACCCTAGACGCCGCGCCGCCGCGTGCCCCGGTCGCCTCATCCATCGCCAGCCTGCTAACGGCGCCCATCCTGCCAACGCTGCTGCGGCTCGCGATTCCCAACATGCTCGCGATGGTCGGCAGCACGCTGGTTTCGATCGCCGAGACCTCCTATATCGGCCGGCTCGGCACCATTCCGCTCGCCGCGATCGCGCTGGTGTTTCCGTTCGCGATGCTGACGCAAATGATGAGCGCGGGCGCGATGGGCGGCGGCGTCTCCTCCGCGATCAGCCGCGCGCTCGGCGCAGGCGAT
>NZ_JALBGZ010000195.1:5000-9356 GCF_023006515.1 Bradyrhizobium sp. PRIMUS42 | reverse complement strand
CGCTCTTGTGCAAGGTGGCGGCGCGATCGGCGGCGCCGAATGCACCGCGCAGCGCGCCCTCGACCCGCTCCGGCACCTTGGCGAAGGTCATTTCGCCGTCGAGAGATGCGAAAACGGCGCCGCCGATCAGGGCCGCGCCGCAGAGTCCGGTCAGAATCGTCCCGCTGAACCATTGCACCGAGACGCGGCGGCGGTCGATCACGGCGGCTTCAGAACCATCGACGGATAGCGGCGGCTCGTGGCCGAGATCGATGATCCCGGTCTCACGCCCGTAAGCGCCGCGTGACGTCCTGTGGTTCACTCAAGTCCCCCAATCAACGACCCAAGAAGCCCGCTTCGAACCTTGTCCTGGTCGCCCTCTTGAAGGGGGATCGCCGGAAAAGGCAAGCCGCGCAGGCGTCCGCGCTCAGGAGGCCCCGTGAATGGGGCCGGCCGAAATTACGAACAGCTGGACGGGTAAAGCTCTCTCGATGTCTCTCGAATGTCCGGGGAAGGCTGCGTCATCTGCAAGATCGCCTTCCTCTGACCCCATGAAAACCGCCGGCAGCCCCCTCTGGCATCCCCCGCGATTCAAGCTTGTCTCTTATCAGAACGCCGCGGGATTGTGGCTCAAGTACGGCGCCTGTCATGGAAAAAGTTTCCTGAACGGCGCGCCGTAAAGGGCCCCGTCCGACTGGGGGGGCGTAGCCTGCCCCGACCTGGCGGGACTGTCCATCCGGCTCGGGATGTCCGGCCGGGGATCGTCGGGCTTGGGCTAGGCCGCTACCCCGCTGGGTGAGCGGGAGCGCCCAGAAGGGTGACGGGGGAGGGGCCCGGGAGGGGGGGGGGCTTAAGCGCCCTCCGGAGCCCGCCGGCGGGCAAACTTTTTTTCAGATTTTTTGCCGCCCCGCCCCGGCCGCCGCGCTCCCGCCCTTTCTAATCCATTGGAAATGCTGTAATTTTTTCCACGGTCCACCGTGCGACGATTTGTTGACAATGGGCGTTGACAATCCCGAGTGCGGGGGCCTATAACCCGACCACTGAGCGCGGCGCCGCCGGGTCACTGACCAAGGCGAGCGAACGCGCCACTGATGCTCCTCACTTTGTTGAGTGCACAACAGCCGATGCAAATCGGTTGGAGTTCATTCATCGTCGGTAAGGGTGTCGGAACCCTTCCTCTCTGGAAGGTTGAGGCCTCCACGGTCTCGGGCTGTTTGACAAGTGAAGATGAAGAAAGAGAAACGTGGACGGCGGAGTCCTTGCGGGTCTCGCTTTTGAAAAGCTTCGGCTTTTCTGATCGAGACCGGACGAAAGACTTCGGCGGTACACGTTTTCAAGGAAACACCATCGTTGCCAGCGATGTGAATCGCAGGCAGCTCGGCGACTTCGGTCGTCGGAAAAATGGTGGGACCTCGTCAAACGTTGTGATCAGCCGGTTCAAAGTTCAAGTCCAACTTGAGAGTTTGATCCTGGCTCAGAGCGAACGCTGGCGGCAGGCTTAACACATGCAAGTCGAGCGGGCGTAGCAATACGTCAGCGGCAGACGGGTGAGTAACGCGTGGGAACGTACCTTTTGGTTCGGAACAACACAGGGAAACTTGTGCTAATACCGGATAAGCCCTTACGGGGAAAGATTTATCGCCGAAAGATCGGCCCGCGTCTGATTAGCTAGTTGGTGAGGTAATGGCTCACCAAGGCGACGATCAGTAGCTGGTCTGAGAGGATGATCAGCCACATTGGGACTGAGACACGGCCCAAACTCCTACGGGAGGCAGCAGTGGGGAATATTGGACAATGGGGGCAACCCTGATCCAGCCATGCCGCGTGAGTGATGAAGGCCCTAGGGTTGTAAAGCTCTTTTGTGCGGGAAGATAATGACGGTACCGCAAGAATAAGCCCCGGCTAACTTCGTGCCAGCAGCCGCGGTAATACGAAGGGGGCTAGCGTTGCTCGGAATCACTGGGCGTAAAGGGTGCGTAGGCGGGTCTTTAAGTCAGGGGTGAAATCCTGGAGCTCAACTCCAGAACTGCCTTTGATACTGAAGATCTTGAGTTCGGGAGAGGTGAGTGGAACTGCGAGTGTAGAGGTGAAATTCGTAGATATTCGCAAGAACACCAGTGGCGAAGGCGGCTCACTGGCCCGATACTGACGCTGAGGCACGAAAGCGTGGGGAGCAAACAGGATTAGATACCCTGGTAGTCCACGCCGTAAACGATGAATGCCAGCCGTTAGTGGGTTTACTCACTAGTGGCGCAGCTAACGCTTTAAGCATTCCGCCTGGGGAGTACGGTCGCAAGATTAAAACTCAAAGGAATTGACGGGGGCCCGCACAAGCGGTGGAGCATGTGGTTTAATTCGACGCAACGCGCAGAACCTTACCAGCCCTTGACATGTCCAGGACCGGTCGCAGAGATGTGACCTTCTCTTCGGAGCCTGGAACACAGGTGCTGCATGGCTGTCGTCAGCTCGTGTCGTGAGATGTTGGGTTAAGTCCCGCAACGAGCGCAACCCCCGTCCTTAGTTGCTACCATTTAGTTGAGCACTCTAAGGAGACTGCCGGTGATAAGCCGCGAGGAAGGTGGGGATGACGTCAAGTCCTCATGGCCCTTACGGGCTGGGCTACACACGTGCTACAATGGCGGTGACAATGGGATGCTAAGGGGCGACCCTTCGCAAATCTCAAAAAGCCGTCTCAGTTCGGATTGGGCTCTGCAACTCGAGCCCATGAAGTTGGAATCGCTAGTAATCGTGGATCAGCACGCCACGGTGAATACGTTCCCGGGCCTTGTACACACCGCCCGTCACACCATGGGAGTTGGTTTTACCTGAAGACGGTGCGCTAACCCGCAAGGGAGGCAGCCGGCCACGGTAGGGTCAGCGACTGGGGTGAAGTCGTAACAAGGTAGCCGTAGGGGAACCTGCGGCTGGATCACCTCCTTTCTAAGGATGGTTCTTCAGAAGCTTGCTTCTATCGAACCGTTTTAGAAACATCAGTGGCCAACAGATCGCCAGATCGTTGAGCTGCATTGGCGGGATTTCGCCGTCTACGTTTCTCTTTCTTCGCGGACGAACACGCGCTGGGGCTGCAAGCTGCAGATCCCTGGTCCTTGACTGGATATGCGTTAGGGGCTTGTAGCTCAGTTGGTTAGAGCGCGCGCTTGATAAGCGTGAGGTCGGAAGTTCAAGTCTTCCCAGGCCCACCACTTTCATCGAGTGAGCATTCGTCTTCTGGTTACGGGGCCATAGCTCAGCTGGGAGAGCGCGTGCTTTGCAAGCATGAGGTCGTCGGTTCGATCCCGTCTGGCTCCACCAGATGGTTTGATCAATCGACTGATCGTGCACCAAAATCGTCCGCGAAACATCACTTCGCAGCTTGCTAGTCTGGATAGACAGCAAGTTGCGTGATTTCTGACATCGTAAAGAGGAGATCGATCCGAGTTGGATCGTGCGGCAAGCAATTGCCACGCGAGACTTCATTATCTCCGGATCATTTCGGCGCTCGTGCGTCTTTCAAAGGTAGCTCACAAGGCTGCGCTTGAGAGACAAGCGAGTTGTAAATGATCCTTTTAGCGAAGCTTGACCGCCTCGCTATCGGAACGATCTTACGAAGCAAGCTGGTCTTTCTAATCATTGTCCGGCTGCAGATAGCGTTCATCGAGAGCGCGTGCCGTAAGGTAATTCTGCAGACAACATTCTGCCGAGTGTGTGGACATTGATAATGAGAGCAATCAAGTGCCTTAAGGGTGTTCGGTGGATGCCTTGGCGCTGAGAGGCGATGAAGGACGTGCTACGCTGCGATAAGCCGTGGGGAGCTGCGAAGAAGCTTTGATCCATGGATTTCCGAATGGGGAAACCCACCTTCGATAGCCGGAACTCCAAGACCTCAGTCGAAAGACTGTGGTGTGGGGTTCGATCAGAAATGAGAGATGCCTAGGCCTTTAGATTTCGATCGAGAGGTTTTGGATTTCCGGTTATCAAGAGAAGGTATGAGACTTCTGAATACATAGGAGGTTTCAAGCAAACCCAGGGAACTGAAACATCTAAGTACCTGGAGGAAAGGACATCAACAGAGACTCCGTTAGTAGTGGCGAGCGAACGCGGACCAGGCCAGTGATACATCAAAGACAATCGGAACCAGTCAGGAAAGCTGGGCCTCAGAGGGTGATAGCCCCGTACGAGTAATGCGATGATGTATCCACGAGTAAGGCGGGACACGTGAAATCCTGTCTGAACGCGGGGGGACCACCCTCCAAGCCTAAGTACTCCTCAGCGACCGATAGTGAACCAGTACCGTGAGGGAAAGGTGAAAAGCACCCCGACGAGGGGAGTGAAATAGACCTGAAACCGGACACCTACAAACAGATGGAGCCCAAGATA
>NZ_JALBGZ010000194.1:0-9364 GCF_023006515.1 Bradyrhizobium sp. PRIMUS42 | reverse complement strand
GCCTCGTCCGCCGCACGCGCCGGCTCCTTGACGGTCGCAGCGATGCCGGCGATCAAGGCGCGGACGAAGCCCTTCACAGCGTCCGGCTTTGCTGCGGCGAAGGCGGGACTGACCACCACGGCGAAGCCATAGGCCTCGCAGCCATAGTCGGCATAACGCAGCACGACCAGATCGGCTCCGGGCACGCCGCGGTCGCGCAGGTTCACCGCGGAGAGATAGTTGAAGCCCGCGACGGCATCGACCTGTCCTGCGGACAGGATCGGCTCGCGCACCGCGGCGCCAATCTTGTGGAATTTGACGCGGGATGCCTTGATGCCGTTCTGCTGCGCCAGCGCCGGCCACAGCCGCATCGACAGATCGCCGTCGGCAACGCCGACGGTCTTGCCGTCGAGATCGGGCAACACATGGATGCCTCGGCTCCTGCGCGCGACGATCGCGTAGGGCGCGCGGTTGAACAGCACGAACACGGCTTTGACCGGCGCCGCATCTTCCTTGTCGCGAAAGCGGATCAGCTCGTTGATGTCGACGAGCGCAAGCTCGCTGTCGCCCTTGGCGACGCGTGCGAGCGCCTCGGGCGATCCGGTTGCGATGCTGAAGGACACGTTGAGACGCTCGGCGCCGAAGCTGCCGTCCTTCGCCGCAAGGAAGAACGGCGCCATGCTCGCGTCCAACGGGCGGTCGAAGCTGAAGTGGATCGCAAGGGAGGGCGCAGCGGTCTCGGCCGCGCTGACATCGCGGGCGATCAGTGTCGCAAGCGGGATCGAGAGGGCCAGCAGGCAACGAAGCGCGATCGACTTGAAGTCCGACATCAGTTGCGTCGGTCCCGCATTGTTATGGTTTCGCGACGCTCGCAGCGCCGGCCGGCAGCCAGTCTGTCCGCGCCAACATGAACGGAGGATGAGCGGCGTTGCGGCATCGTTACGCAACCCCGTTCAGCTTGTGTTGGGGTTCGGGAACCCAACTTAGGTCATGCGGGTTTGATAGGCATGAGCCTGTCCGCAGGCGTCGCATTCCAGGTCCCAAAGGAGGGCCCAAGACATGTTCGAGCGATTCTCCAAGTTTGCGGGCCGAAAGGCCGTTCTTGCCACCGCCGCGGTGCTGGCGCTGACCAGTATTGCCCCGACCGCGTCCTATGCGGGCGGCCGCCATTGGCATGGCGGCGGAGGCGGTGCTGCTGCTGCTGCGGCTTTCGCGGCCATCGGCACCGGTCTCGCCATCGCCGCGAGCCGTGACTCCTACGCTTATGACTACGGTCCGGGCTATGGCTATTACGGCGGTCCGGCCTATTACAGCGGCCCCGCCTATGGGCCGTATTATGGTCCGGGCCCGAACTACCAATATCAGCGCTATGGCGGCACCGCTCCGTCCGAGCTCTGCGGCCAGGGCTACTACCAGAACTGCTACTAGGTTTGGCAGCACAGGTTTGAACAGGACAGGCCGTCGCGGTTGCCGCGCCGGCCTGTTTTCTGCTTTTATTGTCGCGCGTTAACGCGCTCGACATTGCTTTAGAGTAGTTTTGAGTACCATGAGTGATTCGCTTGAGCGGCTATATCTGGCTGTGCTCGCGGCCAGGGATCTTGATCCGGCAACATCGCGTACGGCCCGGCTGTTTCAGCGCGGGCCTTCCAAAATGGCGAAGAAGCTGGCCGAAGAGGCCATCGAAGTCGTGATCGATGCGGTCAACGGCGACAGCGAGGCCGTGATCCGGGAAAGCGCGGACCTGCTCTACAATCTCACAGTGCTCTGGGCCTCTGCCGGCGTGCGTCCCGAGGACGTCTGGCGCGAAATGACGCGGCGTGAAGACATGCTCGGCATCGCCGAGAAGCTGCCGAAATCCTCGATGAAGCTGCCCAAAGTCGCGTCGCCGCGCGTGGCCGCCAGGCGGCCAATTGTCGCGCTCGAGGGCCGCACAGCGCGCAAGCGCCACTAAAGCGCGATGAAACCAGGATGAACGGTCATCGCGCTTTAGCCTCTTGTTTGAGCATGATCTTTTCGGAAAACCGCTGCACACTTTTCCGGATCATGCTCGAAACGCCATAATTCGCCTCAATCTCGGCATGGACAAATCCGTCCCATGGTGCTTCATCGCGGCGCCATGCTGAAACGTATTTACGATTGGTGCATCGACGCCGCCCACAAGCCCTACGCTCTGTGGATCATGGGCGTCGTGTCTTTCGCCGAAAGCTCGTTCTTTCCGGTCCCGCCGGATGTGATGCTGATCCCGATGTCGCTGGCGCGCCCGCAGCGCGCCTGGGTCTATGCGATGGTCTGTACCGTCACCTCGGTGCTCGGCGGCGTGGTCGGCTACGCCATCGGTGCGCTACTGTTCGACTCGGTCGGCCAATGGCTGATCCAGGTCTACGGCCTCGGCGGCAAGGTCGAGGCCTTCCGCGCCTCCTACGCGGAATGGGGCGCGGTGATCATCCTGCTCAAGGGGCTGACGCCGATCCCCTACAAGCTCGTCACCATCACCTCGGGCTTCGCCGGCTACAACATCGTCCTGTTCGTCCTGTGCTCGATCGTCGCGCGCGGCGGACGCTTCTTTATCGTCGCGATCCTGCTCAACCGCTATGGCGACTGGATCCGGGTCAAGATCGAGAAGCATCTCGGACTCGTGGTGGCGGTCGGCGCTGCCGTGCTGGTGCTCGGCTTCGTGGTGGCGGTCAAGCTGATCTAGATCCACGGCGCTTTGCCGCAGGGCCGGCTTCGGCTACGGTTGCCGTCATGATGGTTCGATCCGGCAATGCCGCCGTGCGGCTCGGGACGCTGATGTCAGCAGTGCTGCTCCTGCTCGGTGCTTGCGGGACCGGGTGGGCGCAATCGGCGCCGCCGTCGCTTGGCTTGCAGGAGCAAGGGCCGCAGGCTGCGCCGCCGCCCTCGACGCCCGCACCTGCAGAGAATCCCGGGCTGTTCAACGAAATGGGCAAGCTGTTCGACAAGCTGCCCTCGATCCTGCCGCCGATCAAAAGCCCCAGTGAAACAATGAACGATCTGTCGCGGCTGGCCAAGCCCTCCACCATGGTATCGGGTCGCGTGGCCTGTCCAGCCTCGTCGAACGGTGCGCCCGACTGCAAGCAGGCCGCCGACCAGCTCTGCCAGAGCAAGGGATACAAGGACGGCAAGAGCCTGAATGCCGACTCCGCGGAAAAATGCTCGGCCAAGGTCCTGATTCCCGGCAGGGCTCGCAAGCCGGACGATTGCCGCACCGATACTTTCGTGACCAGCGCGCTGTGCCAGAACTGACGTGAAGGCCTCGCGCGCATGCAGCAAGGAGCGCCCATGAGCCGTACGGAGCAGGACTTCCTCGGACAGCGTGAGATCGCCGACGACATCTATTACGGCGTCCAGACCATCCGGGGTAAGGAGAACTTCCACATCACCGGCATTCCGATGAACCAGGAGCCTTACTTCGTGAAGGCGCTCGGTTACGTCAAGAAGGCTGCCGCCATGGCCAATCGCGATCTCGGTGCGATCGACGCCAAGGTCGCGGACGCGATCATCCTCGGCTGCGACCGCGTCATCGCCGGCGACATGATGGACCAGTTCGTCACCGACTTCATCCAGGGCGGCGCCGGCACCTCCACCAACATGAACGCCAACGAGGTGATCGCGAACCTCGCGCTGGAATCGCTCGGCTTCGGCAAGGGCGACTATCAGCACGTCAGTCCCAACGACCACGTCAATTACGGCCAGTCGACCAACGACACCTATCCGACCGCGTTTCGGCTCGCGCTGATCCTGCGGCTCGAAAGCTACATGACCGCGCTGCGCCAGCTCCAGGAAGCTTTCTTCGCCAAGGGTCGCGAGTTCGACCGCGTCCTGAAGATGGGCCGCACGCATCTCCAGGATGCGGTGCCGATGTCGCTCGGGGCCGAATTCCGGGGATGGGGCACCACGATGGGCGAGGAGGTCGACCGTATCTCCGAAGCGCGGGCGCTGCTGCGCGAGATCAATCTCGGCGCCACCGCGATCGGCACGTCCGTCACGGCGGCGGTCGGCTATCCCAAGCTCGCGGTCCGGCATCTGAGCGCGCTCACAGGCGTCGACTTCATCCTCGCGGGCGATCTCGTCGAGGCGACCTCGGACACCGGCGCCTATGTGCAGCTCTCGGGCGTCCTCAAGCGCACGGCGAGCAAGCTGACGAAAATCTGCAACGACATTCGCCTGCTCGCGTCCGGTCCGCGCGCAGGCTTCAACGAGATCAACCTGCCGCAGCTTCAGCCGGGATCCTCGATCATGCCTGGCAAGGTCAACCCCGTTATCCCCGAGGTCGTCAACCAGACCAGCTTCCTCGTCATCGGGCTCGACACCACGGTGACGCTCGCGGCCTCGGCGGGCCAGCTCCAGCTCAACGTGATGGAGCCGGTGATCTCGTTCGCGCTGTTCTTCTCGATCCGCACCATGGAGCGCGCGGTCAACAGCCTGCGCGAGAATTGCGTCGTCGGCATCACCGCCAACGAGGAGCACACCCGCAACATGGTGCTGAATTCCCTCGGTATCGTCACGGTGCTGAAGCCGCTGCTCGGCTACAAGCAATGCGCCGAGATCGCGCGCGAGGGCTACAAGAGCGGCAAGTCGCTGCACCAGATCGTCGTGGTCGAGCGCAAGCTGCTGACGCAGGAGAAGTGGGACGAGATGTTCTCGTTCGAGCGGCTGATCAATCCGGATCTGATTGCGTAGGTCGTGGTCATCCGCGGCTCTCGCCTCCTCATTGCGAGGAGCCCTTGCGACGAAGCCAGGCTGTCTCCACGGAAAGAGACTGGATTGCTCCGCTTCCGCCTTCGCTCTTCGAGCTTCGGCGGACAAGTCGCCCGCAATGACGGCGAGGACGGATAGCCGTATGCTGTCGGAATTCCGCGCCTTGGAATTGCGGTAACGGCATCCGGCGCGGCGGCACAACGCAATACTTGACAGTGGAAAGATTGCCTTGTTGGTATGGTGCCCAACCTTCCATTGATCGGCCAACAGAGGATCGTTTCGCTATGTCCATGCCTGCGTTGTTCAAGGGACGCCTGTCGATCCCCGTGATCGGCTCGCCGCTCTTCATCATCTCGGTGCCCGATCTCGTGATCGCGCAGTGCAAGGCGGGGGTGGTCGGCTCGTTTCCGTCGCTGAACGCCCGGCCGCCGGAGCTGCTCGACGAATGGCTGGCGCGCATCACCGAAGAGCTCGCGGCCTATGACCGGGCCCATCCCGACCGGCCCTCGGCGCCGTTCGCGGTCAACCAGATCGTGCATAAGTCGAACAACCGGCTCGACCACGATATGCAGCTCTGCGCCAAGTACAAGGTGCCGATGATCATCTCCTCGCTCGGCGCCCGCGAGGAGCTGAACCAGGCCGTGCACGGCTGGGGCGGCATCGTCTTCCACGACGTGATCAACCAGAAGTTTGCGCGCAAGGCGATCGAGAAGGGTGCCGACGGCCTGATCCTGGTTGCGGCCGGCGCCGGCGGTCATGCCGGCACCATTTCGCCGCTGGCCTTCGTCGCCGAGACCCGCAAGTGGTTCGATGGTCCGATCGCGCTGTCGGGGGCGATCGGCAACGGCAAGGCGATCCGCGCCGCGCGCGTCCTCGGCGCCGACTTCGCCTATATCGGCTCGGCCTTCATCGCGACCAAGGAAGCCAATGCGGTCGAAAAGTACAAGGAGATGATTGCCGGCTCGACCGCCGACGACATCGTCTATTCCAACCTCTTCACCGGCGTGCACGGCAACTACCTGAAACCTTCGATCCTCGCTGCCGGCATGGATCCCGAGGATTTGCCGACCTCCGACCCTTCCAAGATGAATTTCGGCACCGACGCCTCCGGCGAGCGCGCCAAACCGAAGGCCTGGAAGGAGATCTGGGGCTCGGGCCAGGGCATCGGCAGCATCGAGGGCGTCGTGCCCGCCGCCGAACTGATCGCGCGCTTCAAAAAGGAGTACGACGAAGCGATCGATCCGCCGTTGTGATCGCTCTCGTGTCCCGGACGCGCTGCAGCGCGCAACGCTGCTGCGCGGAGCCGGGACCCATCGAAGCAACGTATGGACCCCGGATCAGCAGCGCACCGCTACGCGCTGCGCAGCGTCCGGGGAACGTCAACTGAGGCCGATTGAAACGATGACCGCCATCTACCGCGTCGAGGGCAACAGCGTCGTCACCGGCCCGGGTGCCGCTGGTCCCTGGGACCCGCGCATGCAGCACGGCTCGGCGCCGGCCTCGCTGGTGACATGGGCGGCGGAACGCATCCCGACGCCTGTGCCGATGGACGTCGCGCGCCTCACGATCGATCTGATGCGTCCGGTGCCGGTCGGGCCGCTCACGATTGCGACCGAAATCTTGCGTGAGGGCCGCAAGATCCAGCTCTGCGAGATCAGGCTGCTCGCCGACGGCGTGCAGGTGGTCGGCGCCACCGTGCTCAAGATCAGGCGCCAGGCGCTGACGCTGCCCGACGACGTCGAGCAGCCGCCGGTCACGTTGCCCTCGCCTGAGGATTCGCTGGTCGAGGACAGTGTCGCCGTCACCAGCCCGTTCGTGCGATTGGTCTCGATGCGCGCCGCGCGCGGCCGCTTCGGCCAGGCCGGCGCCGGTGCGATCTGGTTTCGTGTCGATCATCCACTGATCGAGGGAGAAGGCATCTCGCAGGCGATGCGCGCCGTGGTCGCCGCCGATTTCTCCAACGGCACCGCCTCGATGCTCGACTTCCGCGCCTGGACGTTCATCAACGCCGACCTCACCGTGAGCTTCGCACGTCAGCCGGTCGGCGAGTGGATCCTGCTCGACGGCGAATCCTGGATTGGTTCCGACGGCGCAGGACTGGCTATGTCCCGGCTAGCCGACCGGCAGGGCTATTTCGGCCGAGCGGTGCAGAGCCTGGTGATCGAGAAGCGGTGAGCGTGACGGTAAGCCCCGGATCGCTCTTTGGCCGATTGAACGGCAGGCTTCCGCCGCCGCGGAAGGGATGCTCGGTCGTGTTCGAAGAGGCATCCTGCCAGTTCACATTCCGTAGAAGATCTTGATCTCCCACAGCACCACGATGATAGCCGTGATCAACGTGACCGCGGCGACTGCACTTTCCAGGGAAGCGACTCTCATCTTACTCTCCGCTTCCCAGCCCCATCAGCGGTCTAGGTGATTCCCCGATTCGCCGGCAATTGCGTGGACGCTGCGCGCGCGCACTCCGTTGCGCGTTGTGGTGTCGGGGCAACAATGACACCGTAGAATCCCGGGGTATTTCACCCCACCATTCGGTCCCGGCCGCTCCAGAAGCCCGCACGCAGCACCTTCTTGTCGACCTTGCCGACGCCGGTCATCGGCAATTGCTTGACGAACTGGATCTGCTTGGGCGCATGCGCAGAGCCTTTTCGCGTCCTGACCAGGTTGATCAGCTCATCCGGATCGGGCCGAGCGCCCTCGCGCGGCACCACGATGGCGGTGACGGCTTCGCCCCATTTCTCGTCGGGGATGCCGACGACCGCGACCATGGCTACATCGGCGTGTTGCGACAGCACGTCCTCGACCTCGCGCGGGAAGATGTTGAAGCCGCCGGACACGATCATGTCCTTCTTGCGGTCGAGGATGAACATGTAGCCGCGCTCGTCCTTCCGTGCGATGTCGCCGGTATGGACCCAGCCGTTCTTCAGCGTTTCGGCGGTGATGTCAGGCCGCTTCCAGTATTCGGCCATGACATGCGGGGCGCGCACGCAGATCTCGCCGGCCTCGCCCGTCTTCACCTCCTGATCGTTGTCGTCGAGGATCCTGACCTCGCAGGCCGCGATAGGGAAGCCGCAGGACAGAAACAGTTCGGGCGTCCTGGGATCGTGATCCGCCTTGCGCAGCACCGAGACCGGATAGCATTCGGTCTGGCCGTAGAGCTGCGAGAACACCGGTCCGATGCGCTCGATGCCCTCGACCAGCCGGCTCGGCGACATCGCGGACGCCCCGTAGAGCACCAGCTCGAGTGAGGACAGATCGCTCTTGCCCAGCGCGGGATGGTCGAGCAGCACGTAGATCATGGTCGGCACGAACAGCGTGAAGTTGATGCGCTCGCGCGCGATCGTGGCCAGCACGGTCTCGGGATCGAATCCCTTCAGCATGTGGACGGTGCCGCCGCGCATCAGGGTCGGCAGCACTTTCGTGCCGGCGACATGACTGATCGGCGCGACCGTGAGGTAGCGTGCGGCGTCGGGGATCTCGAAATCGGCGAGGATCGCAGCGGCGGCTCCGGCATTCTCGCGGTGATAGCGCAGCGCGCCCTTGGATTTGCCGGTGGTGCCGCCGGTGTAGTTCAGCGTCGAGAGATCGTCGAGACTGGCGAGGCACTGCGCGCTGGCGTGTCCCGCGCTCTCGATCGCCGCCAGCAGATCGGCACCGTAGCCGGCCGGCCCCATGGTGAAGACTGCCTTGAGTCGGCTCGCTCTCGCGGCGAGTTCGCCGCCGCGGTCGCGGAAGGCGGCCGCATCGACCACCAGCATCTCCGCCTCGGAATCCTCGAGCTGGAACAGCTGGTCCTCCAGCGATCCCAGCGGATGCAGCCAGGTGATGCAGAGCCGCGACAATTGCGCGGCGACGCCGGCGCACCAGGTGTCGGCCCGGTTCGCGGTGAGGAAGGCGACGCGCGCGCCCACCTGCAATCCAAGCCGCATGAACACGCCCTGGATGCGTCCGATCAGGTCGATCGTGCCTTGATAGGTCAGTGATCCCTCAGGCCATGCGAAAGCGGTGCGGCCGGGATAGCGCGACAGCGCCCGCAGCGTCTGCGCGCAAGTCGGGGACGATGCGTGGAGCGGATCGGACATATGTTTCCTCTTTGCTTGTCACCGGCTTCTGGCGTGCCAATGTTGCGGATGACGCTAGCACAGGAACTGCGGGATGAAACGACAAAGCCCGTGCGGCGAGGCAAGAGCGACAAGGAGAATTGAGTGACATCCGATCGACTGCAACGCTTTCGCGATCGTCTCGCTTTGCCTTTGATCGCAGCGCCGATGTTCCTGGTGTCGGGCGTCGAGCTCATGATCGCGGCCTGCCGCAACGGCGTCATCGGCAGCTTCCCCACCGTGAATTGCCGCAGCACGGACCAGCTCGATGAATGGCTCACCGCGATCGAAACGCGGCTGCGCCAGCACGAGGATCAAACCGGCCGCAAGGCAGCGCCGCTCTGTCCGAACCTGATCGTGCACCGCTCCAATGCGCGGCTGGAGCAGGATCTCTCCGTGCTGCTGCGACATAGGCCGGAGGTCGTCATCACTTCGGTCGGCTCGCCCGCGCCGGTGTTGAAGCCGCTGCACGATGCCGGTGCGCTGGTGCTGGCGGACGTCGCTTCCATCCGCCATGCCGAACGCGCGGCGGAAGCAGGTGCCGACGGGCTGGTGCTGCTCACCGCGGG
>NZ_JALBGZ010000193.1:0-9372 GCF_023006515.1 Bradyrhizobium sp. PRIMUS42 | reverse complement strand
GTGCTGGCCGGCGCCGGCACCGGCAAGACGCGCGTGCTGACCACGCGTATCGCCCATATCCTGAGCCAGGGCCGCGCCCGTCCCGCCGAGATCTTGTCGGTGACCTTCACCAACAAGGCCGCGCGCGAGATGAAGCACCGGCTCGGCCAGATGCTCGGCCACGCCGTTGAAGGCATGCCGTGGCTCGGCACCTTCCATTCCATCGGCGGCCGCATCCTGCGCGTCCACGCCGAGCTGGCGCAGCTCAAGTCGAATTTCACTGTGCTCGACACCGACGACCAGGTCCGGTTGCTCAAGCAGCTACTGCAGGCCGACAACATCGACGACAAGCGCTGGCCGGCGCGGATGCTGGCCGGTCTGATCGATGGTTGGAAGAACCGCGGCCTGACGCCGTCGCAGGTGCCCTCAGGCGAAGCCGCCATCTTCGCCAACGGCAAGGGCGGCAAGCTCTATGCGAGCTACCAGGAGCGGCTGAAGATCTTGAACGCCGCCGATTTCGGCGATCTGCTGCTCGAAGACATCCGCATCTTCCGCGAGCATCCGGATATTCTCCGGCAGTACCAGCAGCGCTTCAAATTCATCCTGGTCGACGAATATCAGGACACCAACGTCGCGCAATATCTGTGGCTGCGGCTGCTGTCGCAGGCGCCTTCGAAGCCTGCTCCGCCCACTGTCATTCCAGGGCGCGTCGAAGACGCGAACCCGGAATCCAGCAGTGAGTCCTCAGATCGAGATTCCGCGTCTGCGCCTTCGGCGCATCCCGGAATGACCGAGCGCGCGGCACTGGCGGCTGCTCCCGCCGGCCCCACCAAAAACATCTGCTGCGTCGGCGACGACGACCAGTCGATCTATGGCTGGCGCGGCGCCGAGGTCGACAACATCCTGCGCTTCGACCACGATTTCCCCGGTGCCAAGGTCATTCGACTGGAGCGCAACTACCGCTCGACCGGCCACATCCTCGCCGCCGCCTCGCATCTGATCGCGCATAACGAAGGCCGGCTCGGCAAGACGCTGCGCACCGAGGACCAGGACGGCGAGAAGGTCACGGTCACGGGCTCGTGGGATTCGGAGGAGGAAGCCCGCGGCATCGGCGAGGAGATCGAGCAGATCCAGCGTAAGGGTGAGAAGCTCAACGAGGTCGCGATCCTGGTGCGCGCCTCCTACCAGATGCGCGAGTTCGAAGACCGCTTCGTCACGCTCGGCCTGCCCTATCGCGTCATCGGCGGCCCGCGCTTCTACGAGCGCGCCGAAATCCGCGACGCGCTGGCGTATTTGCGCGTCATCAACTCACCGGCCGATGATCTCGCCTTCGAGCGCATCGTCAACGTGCCCAAACGGGGCCTCGGCGATGCCACCGTGCAGATGCTGCACGATCACGCCCGCAAGCGCCGCATTCCCCTGTTCGAAGCGGCCCGCGCGGTGGTCGAGACCGACGAGCTGAAGCCGAAGGCGCGCGGCTCGCTTCGCGACGTCGTCGCCCAGTTCGACCGCTGGCGCGCCCAGCGCGAGGTCACCGCCCACACTGATCTCGCCCAGATCGTGCTCGACGAGAGCGGCTATACCGAGATGTGGCAGAAGGATCGTTCGGCCGACGCCGCGGGCCGGCTGGAGAATCTGAAAGAGCTGGTGCGCTCGATGGAGGAGTTCGAGAACCTGCAAGGGTTCCTCGAGCACATCTCTCTGGTGATGGACCGCGACAGCGGCGCCGATGAGGACGCGGTGTCGCTGATGACGCTGCATTCAGCCAAGGGGCTGGAATTCGACAACGTCTTCCTGCCCGGCTGGGAAGAAGGCCTGTTCCCGAGCCAGCGCACGCTGGACGAACAGGGCCGCGCCGGCCTGGAAGAAGAGCGCCGGCTCGGCCATGTCGGCCTGACCCGCGCCCGCCGCCGCGCGATGATCTATTTCGCGACCAACCGGCGCATCCACGGCACCTGGTCGACCACGATCCCGTCGCGCTTCCTCGACGAACTGCCGGCGGCCAATGTTGAGATCACCGAATCCAAGGGCGGCTCGGCCTGGGGCGGCACCGGCGGCTACGGCGCCTCCCGCTTCGACGACATGGAGGCGTTCGGCTCGACCTATTCGACCCCGGGCTGGCAGCGCGCCCAGGCCAATCGCAACCGCGGCGGTGGCCGCAATGGTGGCGGCCGAAGCGGCGGCTTCGAGGAAGAAGCCGCGACGTTCTCCTCCTCCTCGTCATCGGGCCCCGATTTCGGCAACTTCTCCTCGCGCCGTCGCGGTCCCCTGACGATCGAGGGCGAGCTGGTGGCCAAATCCACCGGCACCACCTCGGAATTCTCGCTCGAAGACCGCGTCTTCCACCAGAAATTCGGCTACGGCCGCGTCACCAAGATCGACGGCAACAAACTCACCATCGCCTTCGACAAGGCCGGCGAGAAGAAGGTCGTGGACAGCTTCGTGCAGCGGGCGTGAGGCCCGCGACATGCCTCACTACATCGCCCTGATCGAAGAAGCCGGCCCGGACGACGCGGTCAGCCTCCGGTTTCCGGACCTACCCGGCTGCATTTCCGGCGGCGACGATGTCGAGGAGGCCCTGGAGAATGCGCCTGAGGCACTCGCATTCTATGCGCAGGAGCTGAGCGCGGAGAGTCGCGAGCTTCCCCCGCCGCGGACGCTGGACGAACTCAAGGCCGACCCCGACGTGGCCGACGACCTCAGAAACCATACCGTCGCCCTGATCGAATGGCCGCCCCTCGACGCCCCGGAGTGAGGACTGTTCGCCGCACTCGCCAGGCCTTCGACAGTTCTCCCCCGAACAGCCCTTGACCATCGCGAACTTCCCCGTATCAGATGCAACCCATGGTCCGGGGCATCGCACTGATCTTGCTGGCATTGGGGATGCCGTCGCTCGCGGCGGCGGAGACCATGAGCTTTGGCGATTCGATCGGGAAGCTGGCGGCGAGCTGCGGTACGGAGATCGTCGCCAATTGCCGCGGCGTCAACCCGGACTCGACCCGCCTGAAGGAGTGCCTGTCTCGCAACCGCGACGTGCTCTCCCAGCAGTGCGCGAGCGACTATCTCGGCGTGTTCGACGCCATCCAGAAGCGCATCGCCGCGCGCGTCACGGTGGCGAACGCCTGCCAACGCGAGATCGTCAAGGTCTGCGGCGGCTCGACCAAGGAGACCAGCAAGTCGGTCCCCTGCCTGGTCTCGACGCCCAAGGGCATCAGCAACAACTGCCTGAAAGCCGTCGACGACGCGGGGTATCGCTGATGCGCGCCAAGAGACTCTCCACTGCCGGACTAGGCATCGCGCTGGGCTGCGCCCTGCTCGCGGGCGCTGCACGCGCGCAGACGGCGGCGCCGACACGCGACGACATCGTCGGCAAGCTCAACCATTTCGAAGAAGCCGCCGAGGTCGATCTTCCCGCGCTGAAGCAGCAGGTGATGGAGCGCGCCAAGGCCAGGATCAAGAACGATCCGGGACCGGTGAACCGGCCGCCGATCGTGCCTGACCTTGCCAAGCTGCCCGCCTTCAACGCGCAAATCCAGTTCGATGCCGACACGCCGATCATCCAGCCGGCCTCCTACCAGACCGTCGGCCGCATCGCCGACGCCATGGTTCATTCCTCGCTGCTGCCCTACACGTTCCTGATCGTCGGTCACGTCGAATCCAATTCGAAGACGCGCGAGGCGAACGCGATCCTGAGTCAGCGCCGCGCCGACGCGATCCGCGACGTGCTGGTGAACACATTCAAGATCTCGACCAAGCGGCTGCACCCGATCGGCCTCGGCGAGGAGCAGTTTCTCGACCGGGCCAAGCCGACCTCGGCCGTCAACGGCCAGCTGCAAATCCTGACCTATGCCAAGCTGCCTGAAGAGGCACCTGCGCATCCGGCTGCGGCGCCTGCGCCTGCGACGAAAAAGCCCGCCAAGAAGCGCTGAGCGAACGCGGCTTCGCGCCCGGAACCCTTTGAAGTCCTGATCGTTTTGTAGCCTGTCCGGGGCGCACCAATACGGTTTTGCGCGACAAAAGCGCCGGTTTGTGCACCGCCCTGTCCAGTGCTATAGCCTCTGTTCGCCCTTCCCGACCCCGTGCTGCATGAGACCGAAATGGGTGGCTATTTTCAGCGCCAACTTGCCGTTTATGTCGAGTACCATCGCGACCCCCGGAACACGGCGATGCATGTGGTCGGTATTCTTCTGTTGTTCACGGGCGCCGTGCTGCCGCTGACGCTGGTCAGGCTTCCGCTGTTTGGTTTCGATGTCAGCCTGGCGGTGATCCTGGCCTTGCCGGTTCTGCTCTATTGGCTGCTGCTCGACATGGCGCTCGGGATCGGCATCCTGGCAGTCTCGATCGTGCTGTTTTCGGTTGCGACGAGCATTGCGGCGCAAGTCAGCACCGCGACGATGTGGGCGATTTTCGCCGTGCTGGTGGCGCTCGGCCTCGCCGCGCAGGCCATCGGCCACAAGGTTTTTGAGGGGCGCGAAGCCTCGTTGTTCACTTTTCCTTCGCATCTTTTGCTTGGACCGATGTTCGTGATGGCAAAATTATTCATTGCATTGGGCTTCCGTCGCGACCTTGCCGCGATTCTGGCGCCTCTTCCGACCAATTCCCTTTCAACCCGATAGCTCTAGAAGCGAAACAGCAACCTTCTGCATGGCTCTCGTACTGGTTACCGGTGGCAGTGGCTTCATCGGACATCATCTCGTCGAAGCGCTCCGTGCCCGTGGGCAGCGGGTGCGTGTGCTCGACGTCCGTGCGCCGGCCGCCGCAAACACGGACGTTGAACATGTCCACGGCTCGGTGCTGGATGGCGCCGCGGTCGATGCTGCGATCGCCGGGGTCGATCAGGTCTATCACCTCGCCGGCCTGCCCGGCATGTGGGTCGCCAACAAGCAGGACTTTCACGAGGTCAATTGCCGAGGCACCGAGATCGTGCTCGCGGCCGCCATGAAGCGCGGCGTGTCGCGCTTTCTGCACTGCTCGACGGAATCGATCCTGTTCCCCTATTCCAACCTCAATGGCGTTCCCGCCGAAGAGGCGCTGCAGCCGGCCGACGCGATGCCGGGCGCCTATACGCGGTCGAAGTCGCTCGCCGAGCATCATGCCGCCAAGGCAGCGGCCAACGGCTTTCCGCTGGTGATCGGCACGCCGACCATGCCGATCGGCGCCGCCGACCACAATCTGACGCCGCCGACGGCGATGCTGTGGTACTTCCTCCAGAAGAAGGTGCAGCCGCATCTCAACTTCCTGGTCAACCTCGTCGATGTCCGCGACGTCGCCATGGGCCTGGTGCTGACCATGGAGCGCGGCCGCCTCGGCCAGCGCTACATCCTCGGCGGCGACTGCGTCCCGCTCGGCAACATCCTGCGGATGATGTCGGCGATGAGCGGCCGCCGGCAATATCCGGTCGTCGTCCCCGGCAGGATCGCCGAGCTCTCCGCGATCATGCTCGAATACATCTCCGATCATGTCACGCGCCGGCCGCCCAACGGCACCGCCGAGGGCGTACGCATCGCGCTCGCCGCCAGCGACCTCTCGATCGGCAAGGCACGCACCGAGCTCGGCTATTCGCCGCGTCCGATCGAGCCTGTCTTGCGCGAAACCATCACCCATCTGCTCGCTCGTAACGGCCAGCAGCCCTCCGGCGCCATCAAGCATCACGCGCTCTCCTCGCGCGCGAGCTGACGCCGCCGCCCAACGCAAAGAACCTTCATGTCCTTCGATTTCAGCAAACTTCTCTCTGTCGCCTGGGGTGGCTGGACCACGACCTGGCCGACGCAATTGCTCGCCCTGATCTGGCTCGCCTGGCTCGCCAGCTGGGTCGGCGCCTCGTTCTGGCAAGGTCGCACGCAAAAGCAGGTGATGACCTTGGAGTCCGGCCGCTATCGCATCCCGATCCTGGTCGGCGGCATCCTGTTCACGCCGTGGACCGCGGAAGTGCTCGGTGAGAAGCCGCTCTGGGTGTTCAGCAATGCCGGCGTCTACATCGTCGCGCTGATCGTGCTTGCCGGCATCTCCTTCACCTGGTGGGGACGGCTGCATCTCGGAAAGTTCTGGTCCAACACCATCACCCACAAGGAAGACCACCGCGTCGTCGACACCGGCCCGTATGGCATCGTGCGCCATCCGATCTACACCGGTCTGATCGCGGGCATGCTTGCCACCGGCATCGCGGTCGGCACGGTGACTGCGATCCTCGGCGCGATCCTGATCTCGCTTGGCATGTGGCAGAAGGGCCGGATGGAAGAGGTGTTCCTCTCCAAGGAGCTCGGCGAAGACGCCTACGGCGCCTATTGCCGCCGCGTGCCGATGATCATTCCGTTCCTGTCGCCGCGGTAGGGGCGTAGCAGCTCGCCTCACTCTCATGTCCCGGACGCGCTGCAGCGTGCAACGCTGCTGCGCAGAGCCGGGACCCGGATAGCGACTTATGCATGCCGGTGAAATGGGCCCCGGCTCTGCAGCGCACCGCGAAGACGCGCTGCGCTGCGCCCGGGGCACGAGCACACCGTTCGACTTGCCAAGGAACCGCCCCTCGCCCGACCGGTTACCCCTCGACCCCTGCTACCAGCCGCAGAGCATCGAGCCATGTCGGATGCCTACGATTATTTTCGCGAGCACGCGATTGCCGCCGTCCGCAAGGCGCGGACGTTGCCGCCTGGGCGGCCGAAGCAGAAGCAGCGCACGGTGGCGCGGGTCTATCACCTGCTGTCCAAGGAGGCCGCACTGACGCCGAACCTCCATCATCTCGACGATTCTCGCGCGGCGCGGCTGGAGCGGCAGATCCGCCGCTGATCAGGGCCAGGCCCGCCGGCGTTCGTCCCATGCAAATTCGATCGGCTGCCATTCCACGGGAATAGACCCCGCGGGTGCGCCGCACAGGTTGACGCGGGCCGCGTCAGCCAGTTGGATGCGCGCGCAAACAGGGGCGCCTCATGACATTTTCCAGCATCTTCGCGCAGTTCGTCGCAGTCCTCGGCGGCATCGCGCTGCAATGGCGGAAGCTGACGGGCACCGAGCCCGCGCCGGCCTGGGGAGAGAAGCCCGCCATTCCCGAAGCGAAGCCGCAGGGTGCGATCCCGACGCTGAAGATGCCGACCGCGCGCGGCTGGAGCAAAGGACAGAAGCCGACGGTCGCGCCCGGGCTCGAGGTCAATGCATTCGCGACCGGTCTCGATCATCCGCGCTGGATCGAGGTGCTGCCGAACGGGGACGTGCTGATCGCGGAGGCGACCCAAATCGCAGGCGCACCGAGATCCGTGTTTCATTATGCGATGCAGGCAACGATGCGGCGCGCCGCCGCGCTCGGCGTTTCCGCCAACCGCATCACGCTGCTGCGCGACAAGGACGGCGACGGCGTTGCGGAGGTTCGCGGCGCCTTCATGGAAAACCTCAGCCAACCCTTCGGCATGGCGCTGGTCGGCGACACTTTCTATGTTGGCAACACCGACGGCGTGATGGCGTTTCCCTACATCGCCAATGCCGACCGCATCACCGCGCCGGGCAAGCGGCTCACCACCTTCAAGCCGGGCGGGCACTGGACGCGCAGCCTGCTCGCAAGCCCCGACGGCAAGAAACTCTATGCCGGTGTCGGCTCGCTCAGCAACATCGCCGAGATGGGCATGGAGGTCGAGCAGGGCCGCGCCGCGGTCTATGAGCTCGATCTTGCCGCCGGCACGCATCGCATTTTCGGCGCAGGCCTGCGCAATCCGGTGGGCCTCGCCTGGGAGCCGAATACGAACGTGCTCTGGACTGTCGTCAACGAGCGCGACGGCCTCGGCGATGAGACACCGCCGGACTATCTCACCTCGGTGCGCGACGGCGGCTTCTATGGCTGGCCCTATTGCTATTGGGGCAAGACGGTGGACGACCGCGTGCCGCAGGATCCGGCGATGGTCGCCAAGGCGATTCAACCGGACTACGCGCTCGGCGGCCACACCGCTTCGCTCGGCCTGTGCTGGATGCCGGCGGGCACGCTGCCGGGCTTCCCCGACGGCATGGTGATCGGCCAGCACGGATCGTGGAATCGCAGCAAGCTCTCCGGCTACAAGCTGGTGTTCGTCCCGTTCGAGAACGGCAAGCCCTCCGGCCCAGCGCGCGACATCCTGTCGGGCTTCCTCGCACCGGACGAGAAGGAGTCCTACGGCCGCCCGGTCGGCGTCGTGATCGGTCCCGACAAGAAGTCGCTGCTGATGGCCGACGACGTCGGCAACGTGATCTGGCGCGTGACGGGCGCGTAGGTCGAGATTTGTTCAGGTCGGATTGGTCGTGCCGCGAGTGCGGTCACCTCTCCCGCTTGCGGGAGAGGTCGGCGCGACGCGCCGGGTGAGGGCTCTCTCCTCTTGGGGAGTGCCTCATTGCGGAAACACCTCCCCCCAGCCCTCCCCCGCAAGCGGGGGAGGGAGCGCACCTACCCTGCCGCAGGAAGCGAGTCCATCCCAATCGCTCACGTCCCCACACACAGCGTGGCGCGCTGCTTGCGCAGGAGCGCGATCACCGAGAGCGCCGTGATCAGCCCGGTCTTGGGATTCTCCGACGGGATATTCTCGATCGACATCGAGAAGCGCGCCGAATCCGCCTCGACCTCGATGCGGTGAACGTTGCGCGTCACGGTCGGATCGGCCCAGATCTGCACCTGGGTGCGATCCGGTCCGACGCCCGCGAGCGACAGCGCCACCGCGACATTGAGATTGGCCGGAAAGCCCTTGGCGGCCTCGCGCGCGGTACCCTCGAACAGTTTCAGCGGCTCGCTCAGCTTGTCGATGTCGATGTTGTTCGCGACGATGAACGGCGCGCCCTTCAGCCCGTCGATCGGTTTGCGCGTCACCATCTTCACGGAATTGATGGTACCGACCGCGGCGGCATTGACGGCATCGAGCCCGATCAGGGCGCCTGTCGGCACGAGGATGCGGCCGCCATTGGCGCGGGCGAGATCGACGAGATCGAAATTATCGAGCAGCCCGCCGACGCTGACGACGATGGCGGCCTTGCCGCGCCTCACCGCGGGCTCAACGATCGCGCGCAACTGGCTGCTCGGCGCACATTCCACCACGATGTCCGCGGCGTCGCCGAGCTGGCCGATCGGCAGGACCTGCGGTGGGCGGCGGAGGCTATCGAGGGACGCCCGATGCTTTGCGGGATCGCGCACCGCCACGGCGGATAGCGCTAGCCCTTCGATGCCCTGATCGAGCGCTGTCGCGATCTTGGTGCCGATCGAGCCCAGGCCCGCGATGGCAACCCGCAAGTCGTTTCGTTCGGTCATCGCTTCCCACCCTCTCGTCACGCCAGCGTCATAGCCTCTCAAGCCTCCCGCGCATAGCTGCGCAGGCGGGCATCGAGCACCTCCAGCATCGCATCGCGGGCCGGATCGCGCGAGCCGCGCAGCCATGCGGCAGCAAGCGGCAG
>NZ_JALBGZ010000192.1:0-9385 GCF_023006515.1 Bradyrhizobium sp. PRIMUS42 | reverse complement strand
ATGAACGTGCCGGTGAGCGGCTCCGGCGGCGCCTGCCGCGCGCTGGCGAACAGGCCGTTCGGGCGGAGCACGAGCACGACGACGAGCAACAGGAAGGCGAACAGATTGCGGTAGCTGGTGCCAAACATGGCAACGCCATAGCTCTCGACGAGACCCAGCAGCAGGCTGCCGATCACCGCGCCGGGTACGTTGCCGGCACCACCGACGACTTCGGCGACGACGCCCTTGAGCGTCGCCTGCAGGCTCATCGCGGTGTCGATCTGGTTGTAGTACATGCCGACCAGCATGCCGGAGACGCCGCCGAGCGCAGCGGCGATGCCGAACACGGCCTGATTGACGCGGTTGACGTCGACGCCCATCTGCATCGCGGCGTCGCGGTCCTGGGAGGCGGCGCGCACCGCCCAGCCGAGCTTGGAGTAGCGCAGGAACACGAACAGCAGCAGCGCGCTGGTGAGGCCGACACCAGCTATGAGCAGATCAAGGGGTCCGATCGTGCCGCCGCCGACCTGGAATCGGACATCCGGCAGCTGGCTCGGCAGCGCGCGCGGATTGGGCGAGAAGGTCAGCATCACCAGCTGATCGAGCACGAAGCTGATGCCGATCGTCGCGAGCAGCGGCGCGATACGCACCGAGTTTTGCAGCGGACGAAGCCCGAACCGCTCGATGATCAGCCCGACGATCGCGGCGGCCACCGCGACCACGATGATGGTGAGCGGCAGCGGCGTATGCAGCTGCACCACCGCCACCCAGCCGATATAGGCACCGACGAGATAGATCGAGCCTTGCGCAAAGTTGATCAGCCGGCTGACGCCGAAGATCAACGCAAGCCCGACCGCAACGAGCGCGTAGACATTGCCGACGATCAGCCCGTTGATGGTGTAGTCGAGCCAGGAAGACACGCAGCGTTCCTACTGAAGGGAGAACGGGCTGGAGCGATCGCTCCAGCCATGAAGTCAAGTCGGCTTGCCGTCCCAGAGCGCGAACTGGCCCTTGCGGACGACAAGCTCGGCGTTCATGGCGCCCTTGACGCGGCGGCTCTCGACGTCAAACGTGGCCTGGCCGAAGATGACGCTGGAGACGTCCTTCACCTTGGCGAAGGCATCGCGGACGGCGCGGCGGTCGGTGCCGCCGATCTTGACGACGGCAGCGGCCATGTTCATCGCGTCATACGAATAGGCGTTGAAGGCGTCGGGCTCCTGCCCGCCATACTTCGCCTTGAAGCCTGCGATGAACTTCTTCACCTCGGGCCTGGGATCCTCGGGGAAGTAGCGGGTGCCGAGATGGACGTCCTCGACCGCCTCGCCGCCGAGCTCTATGAATTTCGGTGAGTAGACCGAGCTTGCGGCGCAGATCAGCTGCTTGAGTCCGACCTGCCGCGCCTGACGCGCGATCAGCGCACCGTCGGAATAATAGGAGATCAGGATCAGCCCATCCGGACTGGCGTCACGCACCCGCACCAGCGTGGAGCGGAAGTCGCGCTCCTCCGCGATGTAGCCCTCGGTCACCGCGATTTCGGCGCCGTATTCCTTCGCCGCCTTGACGAAATAGTCGCGGCTGGTGCGGCCCCAATCGGTGTTGAGGTGCAGCACTGCGAGCTTCTTGAGGCCGAGCCGCTTCACGGCATAGGCCGCCAGCAGCGGCTGCTCGTCGGCCTGGCTGACCGAGGTGCTCCACATGAAGTCGCCGCCCTTGGTGAAGTCAGGATGCGAGTTGGTGAAACCGAATTGCACGAGGCCGCCGCGCTGGTAGATCGGCGAGGCCGCCATCGAGGCGGGACTGGAGAAGTCGCCGAGCTCCATGACGATCCGGGGATCGGACACGAACTTCTGGGCGATCGCTACCGACTGGCGCGGATCGCTCTGGCTATCCTCGAACTGGTAGGCGAGCTTGCGGCCGTTGATGCCGCCGGCAGCCATGATCTCGTCGAGCGCGAGATCAAAACCCTGCTTCCACTGCGTGCCATATTGCGCGTTCGGTCCCGTGAGCGGACCGCTGACGCCGAGCAGGATCGGTTCGGATGTCTGCGCGACGGCGGCGCGCGAGAAGGCTGCGCCCGCCATCATGGCGGCGAGCGAGCCCTTGATCAGGGTACGACGATCGATGTTGCTCATGCACGGCTCCATCCACTCAGGTGTTGAACAAGCAGCAATTCCCATGCCGGTGAAATTGCCTATTTCGAGGGCTCGCCGAGCGACAGCATGAGCCGGTTCGCCCAGTTGAAGAACGAGGCACCATTGATGACGTCGACGATCTCGGCATCGTCGAGCCCGGCGCGGCGCAGGTCGGCGATATTGTCAGGACCGAACGTGATCGGCGTCGCGGCCAGCGCCACCGACGCCTTGACGATGGCGTTCCAGCGCTCGCCGAGATCGGCCTCGACGCCTTCATCGAGCAGGCGCTGCACGTCCTCGCGGCGCTTGGAATAGGTGCTGGCGAAGCGCGCATGCACGGACGCGCAATAGATGCAGCCATTGTAGCGCGAGGTCGCAGCCGCTGCGAGCTCGCGCTCGGCGCGCGGCAGGCCGTCGGCGACATTGTAGAAGATGTCCTTGTCGGTCTTGGTGCGGGCTTCCAGGACTTCCGGATCGCGCACCAGCAGGCGGAAATATTCGGACTTGGCGCGGGCGCGATCGACCAGGCCGGCGTAATGCCGCTCGGTCAAACCGGCCTCGGGCAGCGGGTCGATCCACGATACCCAGCCCAGTTCGTCCTGGGTGAAGACGACGGGGGGATTGACGGTGGCGCTCATGATTGCGGCCTCCTCTTATGTGTTCGCCGCGGCGAGCGTGCGCAGGCCGCTGACGACCCGCACCTGGAACGACAGGAACGCGACGAGCTGGGAGAAGGTGACGATGCCGGTGTTCGACCAGCCGGCGTCCAGCAGCGCCTTCATGTCGGCGGATGCCGCATCGCGCGGCCGGAACACCAGCAGGTGCGCATGCTCGAGCGCTGCGACGAGCCTGATGCCGAGAGCGGACTTACTCGCCGCACTCACGCGATAAATCAGGCCGGCAGTGTTCTCGACCGACAGCGGACCGGCAGGATACGAGCCATAGGGACCCGAGGTCCTGCCCCGCGCGATCTCTGCCTCGATCGCTGCCAGCAGGCGCGCGCCATCCGCGTTCGCGGCAAGCTTCTCGCGATAGAAGGCGGCAACGGGGGATTCGCCGTGAAGTCCGGTCACGAAGGCCGCGATCGCGGCACGTTCGGCCAGTGAAAAATCGCTCGCGTCGATCGGCTCGAACAGGGAGAGATAGCTCTTCTGCGCATTCTCGCGCGCCTGCAGGCGGCGGGCGCGGATGGCGTCCAGAGCCGAGCCCGGTTCGATCCCGGCGAGCGTGTCGATGATATCTGTTGTTGCCATCATTGAGCCTCGTGCAACGCGATCGCGTTCATAGCGGTTAACCTGCGAGCGCCACTTCGGGTGCCGTCCTGATCCAGCCCAGCGCCGGGGCAACCTTCTCCGCGACCAGATCGATCGAGCGCAGGACATGGGGATGGGGCGCGTCGACCGAATGCACCTGGAAGACGAGATCGGTCACCCGCTCCAGCGTCGCGTCGGTGCGGAGCGAGGCAATGACGTGGTCGGCATCGCCGACATGCGTGTCGAACGCCGTGATCATCTCCTCCAGCGTCTCGCCCGGCTTGGCGTGGCCGCCCTTGAGAAACTGAGGCAGCGCGCGGCGCAGCCCGATATCGGCAAAGCGCATCGCCTCCGCATGGTCGTCGGCCACGAACACGCTGCGCGAGGCCATGATGCGGGGCTCGACTCCCTTGGGCAGCGCTTCCAGATAGGCATCGATCACCGGATTCTGGATCTCGGCGAGGGTCGCCTTCGGCGCCTCCTTGGTTCGCGGCTGGGTGCGCGACAGCAACAGGCCGTCGCCCGCCTTGCCGGCACGGACACCACCCGCGACCGAGAACGTTGCCTGCCAGATCCGCTTGTCCAGCTGCGGCCGCTGCGGATAGATCGTATCGCCGCCATCGAGCGGCTTGCCGACCAGGGCTATGCGGACGACCTCCAGATTGCGCGCAAAGATCTCGTTGCGCTGGGCGCTGTCGAGACCGAAGGCGGCAAAGGCCGACGGATTGCCGCCGGTGCCGACGCCGAGCTCGAAGCGGCCGTTGCAGATGAGATCCAGCACCGCGGCGTCCTCCGCCACCCGCACTGCATTCTCCAGCGGCAGCGTGACGATGCCGGTGCCGAGGCGGATGCGCGAGGTCTGGGCTGCGACATAGCCGAGGAACGTGAAGGGTGACGGCAGGCCGCCTTCGCGCTCGTGGAAATGATGCTGCGCGATCCACGCGGAATCGAGCCCCGCCTTTTCGGCGCGCACGATCTGCTCGGCCGCGAAGCGGTAGCGGTCGGCCGGCGGGGCCTCGTCGAGCAGGCGCGTGAAGAACCCCAGGCGTTTCAGATTTGCAAAGCGTTTCATGCGACCCCTGTCGGGCGAGGATGGCCAGGCTGCCGATGATGTCGGTTACTGCTGCTCCAGACAAGCGGGCATTGCGCAAGGCTCATACGCAAGGCTCGTACGCAACGCTGCCCGCCGGGATCGCCCTGCGCTGGAGCTGGGCAGACTGCCTACCAGCTCGGCAGCACCGCGCCCTTGAACTTGGTCAGGACGAACTCCTTGACCTCCGGCGTGTGATAGCTGTCGACGAGGATCTTGACCCAGGGCTTGTCCTTGTCGGCGGCGCGCACGGCGATCAGGTTGACGTAGGGGCCCTTCGGGTCCTCGCGCAGGATCGGATCCTTGACCGGATCGAGGCCCGCCTGGGTTGCATAATTGGTGTTGATCGCGGCGGCGTCGACATCGTCGAGCGCGCGCGGCGCCTGCGCCGCATCGACCTCGATGAATTTCAGCTTCCTGGGATTCTCGGTGATGTCGAGCACCGTGGGCTTGAAGCCCGTGCCGTCCTTCAGCTTGATCACGCCCTTGTCGCGCAGCAGCAGCAGCACGCGGCCGCCATTGGTCGGATCGTTCGGGATCGAGACCTTGCCGCCCTCGGGGATGTCGGCGAAGGCCTTGTGCTTCTTCGAGTAGACGCCGATCGGGAAGTTCACGGTCAGGCCGACGGCCTCGATCTTGTAGCCGCGGTCGGCCTTCTGGTTGTCCAGGTAGGGCTGGTTCTGGAACGAATTGGCCTGGATATCGCCGGCATCGAGCGCGGCGTTCGGCACGACATAGTCCGAGAACTCGATGAGCTGGATGTCGAGGCCGTTCTTCGCCGCAATCGGCTTCACCGCCTCGAGGATCTGCGCATGCGGCCCCGGCGTCACGCCGACCTTGATGGTCTCGGCGGCAGCGCTCGCCGACCACGCGGCCAGGATGGTTGCAAGGATCAGGGGAAGGCGAAACGACATCTTGGTCTCCGAAGGTCTAGAGCAGCGAGTGGAACCGTATTCGCTTCTCCGTAGGCCGAAATCAATGAAATGGATATCCATATTGAGTGCTTGCGGCGGGCACGCGTTCTCCATTCGGCAGCAAACGCGAAACGAATTCACGGGGCTGCGGCCACGCCGCCCGCGCGGTCCGGCGCGACCTTTGAGCAGTCAAGTTCGCGACGAGTTCGTCGCCTGGGTCGTTCCGGCGGCGGTCGAGTTCGTGGCCCTGCAAGGACGTTCCCATCGTCATTTCGTCGCATGGCCCTGCGGCCACGCCAGCATTGCCGCCTCTTGCATGATGCCACATGATGGCGGCGAGTGATGTCTTCGAGGTGGAGGGTCTGATGAACGAGAACGAAATCCGGAATCTGGTCGCGGAGGTGAAGCATGGCACGCTGTCGCGACGCTCGTTCATCCAGAAGGTGGCCGCGGTCGGAATCGCAGCACCCATCGCGAGCCAGATCCTGGTCTGGAATGACGTGGCGATGGCGGATGCCACGTTGCCGTACAAGCCGACCAAGGCCGGCGGCGGCGGCCCGCTGAAAATGCTGCTCTGGCAGGCCCCGACCCTGCTCAATCCGCATTTCGCGATCGGAACCAAGGACCAGATCGCCTCGCGCGTCTTCTTCGAGCCGCTTGCCGGCTGGGACAAGGAGGGCAATCTGATCCCCTGCCTCGCCGCCGAGGTTCCGACCAAGCAGAACGGCGGCCTCGCCGCCGACGGCATGAGCGTGGTCTGGAAGCTGAAGCAGGGCGTCAAGTGGCATGACGGCAAGCCCTTCACCGCCGACGACGTCGTCTTCACCTGGGTCTATGCCGCCGATCTCGCCACGGCCGCCTACAGCACGGGATCCTACAAGGACATCAAGGTCGAGAAGATCGACGACCATACGGTCAAGGTGTTCTTCAAGGCGCCGACGCCGTTCTGGGCCGATCCCTTCGTCGGCTCGGTCGGCCAGATCCTGCCAAAGCATCATTTCGGCGACTACGCCGGCGCCAAGTCGCGCGAGGCGCCCGGCAATTTGAAGCCGGTCGGCACCGGCCCGTACAAATTCGTCGAGTTCAAGCCCGGCGACCTGATCCGCGCCGAACGCAACCCCGATTATCACATCAAGAACCAGCCGCATTTCGACACGCTCGAGATCAAGGGCGGCGGCGATGCGGTGTCCGCGGCGCGCGCCGTGCTGCAGACCGGCGAATATGACTTTGCCTGGAACATGCAGGTTGAGGAGGAGGTGCTCAAGCGCATGGAGGCGAGCGGCAAGGGCAAGCTCGACGTCACGCCGTCGGGCAATGTCGAGTTCATCATCCTCAACACGACGGATCCCTGGACCGAGGTCGACGGCGAGCGTTCGAACGCCAAGACCAAGCACCCGACGCTGTCCGATCCGGCCGTGCGCAGCGCGATCAACCTGTTGATCGACCGCGACTCGATCCAGAAATTCATCTACGGCCGCGGCGGCGTCGCCACCGCGAGCTTCGTCAACGCGCCCAAGCAGTTCAAGTCGCCCAAGCTGAAATACGAGTTCAGCATCGACAAGGCCAACAAGCTCCTCGACGAGGCCGGCTGGAAGAAGGGCGCGGACGGCATCCGCGAGAAGGACGGCAAGAAGCTCAAATACGTCTTCCAGACCTCGACCAACGCGCCGCGCCAGAAGACGCAGGCCATCATCAAGCAGGCCTGCGAGAAGGCCGGCATCGACATCGAGATCAAGTCGGTCACCGCATCGGTGTTCTTCTCCTCCGATGTCGGCAACCCCGACACCTATTCGAAATTCTATGCCGACATGGAGATGTACAACACGACGCAGCCGCAGCCCGATCCGGAGCGCTTCCTGAACCAGTGCGTCTCCTGGGAGGTCGCCACCAAGGACAACAAATGGCTGGGCCGCAACATCTCGCGCTGGTCCACTCCCGAAGCCGACAAGGCCTACAAGGACGCGCAGAACGAGCTCGACCCCGTCAAGCGCGCCGCGCTGCTGATCAAGGTCGACGAGACCTTCTGCGACGCCCACGTCTTCCTGCCGCTGCTCTCGCGCAACATCGTCAACGCCGAGGTCAACAGTCTCATGGTGGACATCTCGGGCTGGGACACCATCACGTGGAATCTGGCGGCGTGGCATCGGGCCTGAGGGGACGGGCAGACATCGTTGGCGTTCACTTTCGTGTCCCGGCGCTGCGTCCGGGGCACGAGAGCCGAGTGAGGGCGCACGCTCTCTTCCCGTCATTGCGAAGGCGGGGAATCCAGTACGCCGCGGCTTCTCGGTTCAATCACGGTCGTCTCGGAGTACTGGATCGCCCGGTCAAGCCGGGCGATGACACCGAATGTGTGGCCGCTGCCGTGTCGTAGGGTGGGCAAAGCGAAGCGTGCCCACGTATCTTTCGCGACCGAGAGAGACGGTGGGCACGGCGCAAGAGCGCCTTTGCCCACCCTACGATATCGAATTTGTGACACGCAGCTCGACTCACAGACATGCCTTCGCATTCTCGCGGCTTGAACCACCCGAGCTTTGCTTCGTCTCGTCCCCCTTTTTAAGCCAAGAGGGCGCAGGGAAGGCCGGGTGCCGGCTGGCACCCGCGGTCTGCTGCGCGAATAATGCGCAAAGGAGACCGCACAGCAGCATACAGGTGTCGCCGATCACTCGGCCTTCCCTGCGCGATGGCCGGACGGCTTATGCCGTGATCTCCCGGGAGCCGAACTTTCCTTCTGGCCTCCCTCACCGTCCGAATTGACGATGCCGTCCGCCCGGTTGGGCTCGCGCACATCTTCGAAAGGCTTGACCGTAGCAACGACGGCCAGGACCACACGGTTTTGCCGTACGCACGGCCCGCCATGTCGCCGCAGTATTTCCAGCCCTGTCGACAAAGCCGAAAACTTACAGGCAAGACGAACCTAGCAGCGCCGCTCGTCTGCACGCAGGTATCGAGCTCACAGGGACTACCCGCCCTGCCCGCCCCATCTCGTGCCGACGCTGCCGCGTCCACCGCAGCCCCGGCTCGCGATGCGTGACGACACAAGATCGCCCCTCTTGGATGAGCCGGGATGAGCGACACATACGATAAAACCGAATTTCGGTAAAGTGGAATATTTTCGCGGGGAGGGGTTGACGGGGTGGCGACACAGGAGGTTACCCGGCGACGGCTTTACGGCTCAAGGCCGCCGCATATCTCACAAGGCAGAGGATCAGGCCAATCGACACACGGTTGTGCACCATATCGATCTGAATACAATGCCCACGACTGACGGTTATCTTTCAACTACGAGGATTTTTATGAAATGGGTTGCGCTCCTATTCGCACTGATTAGAGCGGAAGCGAAACCCATCGTCTCGCCGCGCGGCCAGAATTGATGGGTTTCGCTTCGCTCTACCCATCCTACGCACCTCGCGCCCCCCTCACCCCGCTTCAAACGCCCCCCGCGCCGCCTTCACCGACGATGCGATGAACCGGTGCACTTCCTGCACTCTCCGCGTTCCGTGCGTGTCGGGATGTGACGTCAGCCAGTAGTTTCTGACGAAACGCACTTCCGGCAGCAGGCGGCGGAGCTCGGGGTAACGGCTTGCGGCGTAGTCGTGCAGGATGCCGATGCCGTGTCCGGCGCGGACTGCCTCGATCTGCGCGACGATGCTGCCGCATTCGTAGCGGCGGGACATCAGGCGCCCGAGGGCGGCGGCATAGTCGAGGGCAGGGCTGTAGGCGAAATCCTCGATGTGGGTGACGAACAGGCGGCCGGCGAGATCGGCCTGCATCTCGATCGGCCCCTCGCGCTTCAGATAGGCTTTCGAGGCGTAGACGCTGAGGCTGTAGTCGGTGAGCTTGGACAGGATGAGCCGGCCCTGCTTCGGCCGGTCCAGCGTGATCGCGATATCCGCCTCGCGGCGCGACAGCGAGAACGTGCGCGGCAGCGGCACGAGCTGGATGACCAGTCCCGGATGGCGCGCCGCCAACGCGCCGAGATGCTCGGCGAGGAAGAAATTGCCGAGGCCATCGGGCGCG
>NZ_JALBGZ010000191.1:0-9388 GCF_023006515.1 Bradyrhizobium sp. PRIMUS42 | reverse complement strand
ACCCCCGGCCGCGCCATGGGCGTGGCCTTTGCGCATGCCGGTGTCGGCCCGGTTGAGCCCGCAGGCGCGGACCTTGACCAGCACCTGCGTGCCTTTCGGCTTGGGTTGAGCGACGTCGGAAATCCGAGCGCCTTCAGGGCCGTAGACGTAAGCCTTCATGGATTGCTCTCGCTTCTTGCAGTGATTATTCCGCGGCTTCGCGTTGCGGCTGAACGATCATGCCCTCCAGCCGGCTGCGGATGATGGCTTCGGCCTCGCGCACGATGCGGAAGATGAGCTCGGCGCAGGTCGGGATGTCCTGGATCAGGCCCTGCACCTGGCCGGCCGACCAGATGCCTTCGTCGGAATTGCCTGTCGCGTAGACCATCTTGCCGCGGGCCCCCGCAACGAGCTCGCGGATGTCCTCGAACTTGGCGCCTTCCTTCTCCATCGCGACCACCTTGGTCGAGATTTCGTTCCTGGCGACGCGCGATGTGTTGCGCATGGTGCGGAAGATCAGCTCGGTCTCGCGCTCGTCATTGGCGACGATCTTCTCCTTGATGAGCTGGTGGATCGGGCTTTCCTTCGTGGCCATGAAGCGCGTGCCCATGTTGATGCCGTCGGCCCCCAGCGCCAGTGCAGCGACGAGGCCGCGGGCATCGGCAAAGCCGCCGGAGGCGATCATGGGGATCTTGACCTTGTTGGCGGCGGCCGGGATCAGGATCAGGCCGGGCGTGTCGTCCTCGCCGGGATGGCCGGCGCACTCGAAGCCGTCGATCGAGATGGCGTCGACGCCCATCCGCTCGGCCGAAAGCGCATGGCGCACGCTGGTGCATTTGTGCACGACCTTGACGCCGTGCTTCCTGAACTCGTCGACGTGCTCCTGCGGCTTGTTGCCGGCGGTCTCGACCACCTTGATGCCGCTCTCGATGATGGCGGCGCGGTATTCGGCGTAGGGCGGCGGCTTGATCGCGGGCAGGATGGTGAGGTTGACGCCGAACGGCTTGTCGGTGAGGTCGCGGCAGCGCGCGATTTCCTTCCTGAGGTCCTCCGGCGTCGGCTGGGTCAGCGCCGTGATGAAACCGAGCGCGCCGGCATTGGCGACGGCGGCGACCAACTCGGCGCGGCCGACCCATTGCATGCCGCCCTGGACGATCGGGTGCTCAACGCCGACGAGCTTGGTGAACCGTGTCTGCAACATGATGTGTTTCCCCCCGCCTCTCGTGGCGCTTTGTTATCGGTTGATGGCGGCAGGATGCCGCCGGGGTCGGAAAATGTCTATTGGATCGGCTTGCGGTGAGGGCGGGGCAATCATGCGGGGGGTGAGGGGGATTCCGCGGGGCGGATAATTTCAGTTCCGTCATCCCCCGCAACCGCGAAGCGGTTGTCGCTGGAAGTGCGAGCCATGGGACGCAACGCGTCGAATGGGGAGCCTCGAAGGATGAGCGGCCGCGCTGCCAGAGCCGGGCTGTCGCCCTTCGAGGCCTGCGCTTCGCTCCGGCGCCTCAGGGTGACGGTCATGGATCGGAGTTGCTGCTCCTCCATCGTCATTGCGAGCGTAGTGAAGCAATCCAGGATATTTCCGCGGAGGGATTCTGGATGCTTCGTCGCAAGGGCTCCTCGCAATGACGGAGCACGAGGCAAGGCCATCGCTCTTCAATTCGCACTTCGAACAGCAGACACACGATCGCCCTCTCGCGGCGCATTCTCGCCCGAGTCTTGCTTGATCGCGTCGCCCTTATCGAGACAAGGGCGCAGGGAAGGCCGGGCGCCGGCTGGCACCCGCAGTCCGTGCGCGAAAAGATGCACACGGGGTGGACCACAGGTCAGCCGAACGCCCGGCCTTCCCTGCGCGATGGTTTACGGCGTACTTCGTGCTCTCCCCGGGGAGCGATGCACTATTGCCCCCGTCGCCATGCAGATGATCGATGCGCGCGCCCGGTCGGGCCGCCACATCACTACAAGACTTGACGCACAGACCCCGGGCGTCAGGACCACACGACTTGACCGTCCGCGCACGTCTTCGCATGTCGCTTCGAGGGTTGGCGCGTGCTCACGCCCGAAGCCATGCGAAGACGCTGTCAGCGCCGGGTCGTATGCGCAAAGCCCTGTTGCTCACGGTTTCCCGCCCTGCAACGAGCTTCGCGCCCGACGCCGTCGCGTCCATCGCTGCCCAGCCCGCGGTTCGTGACGATCGCGATCCGCCCCTTGTCTCGGGCCAGGGTGTTTCGCTTGTACGACAAATCCGAATTTCGGTAAAGTGGAATATTTGCGGCAGCGGGGCTTGACAGGCGGGGTGCGGGATTGTGCGGGTGTGTTGCCCGACGGGCGAGGGGGCGCTTCGAACTCCGGCGAGGTGTTGTGCGCGCCTGCTATCAACACGTCATTGCGAGCGCAGCGAAGCAATCCAGAATCTTCCTGCGGAGGGATTCTGGATTGCTTCGTCTCTGTGCTCCTCGCAATGACGGCGAGGGGATGATGGAGGTTCGTAGCCCGGATGGAGCGCAGCGCAATCCGGGGCTGGTGCGGCAAGCGAGGGCGGTCCCGGATTTCGCTGCGCTCCATCCGGCTACTAGGCCGCTACGGCGACACGGCCGCCAATCCAGGGCTGCGGCTACTCCGCCGACAGCCGCACCATCTGGCGGCCGCCGTTCATTTCCTTGAGGCGGTTGACGAAGTTTTCCGGGCGCTGCCAGCGGTTGGGGACTTGCAAGCCCATGAACTCGGCGATGTCGCCGATGAAGCCGGTGCAGTTGGCGGTTTCGGCGTTCCAGACCGGAGAGCTCGCCTGCAATTTCTTGATATAGGCGAACACGCGCTTGGCATCGGCCTCGTTCAGATAGACGCGATAGTTCGCGGTCAGATAGTCCGGATCGAGATCGCCGTAGCTCGCGCCGGTCTCGGACGGCACGAAGGTGATGTGACCGAGCACGTAAGCGAGCGTATCGCCCGCCGGCGTGAGGCCTGCGACCTCGACCGCCTTCTCGCTGGTCTTGCCGTACCAGACGAAAGCATGGCCCCAGCTTGCGGCCGTGCGGGCGCGGAAGTCGACGTAATACGGACCTTTCTCCACGCGCGCGAGGGAGCGCCGCGTCGATTGCGGCGCCGGCCGTGATGTGGAGCCGGTCGTGGCAAGCGCATTGGCGTCAACGCGCTTGTTCGCTTCGTGCGCCGAAGCCGAGGGCATCAGGCACGCGATCATCGCCGCGAGCGCGAGCCCCGCAAGGATGCAGGATCCCGATCGATCAGGTCTGTTCGTCACGCTGTGCCCCTCGACTGTCGGCCGCTTACGCTGGTTTTGCGCGCCTTGCGCTAGCGCGTCAGTAGCGCGCCGCGACCGGGCCGGGCGCCTTGCCGATCGGGGCCTTTCCAACCGGGCTCTTGCCAATCGGCATCTTGCCGATCGGCGCCTGCTCGGCCGGATAGGCCGGCACGGGCTGACGGCGCGGCAGATCCGCAGCGTTCGCGGCCGTCACCAGAGCAAGCGTGGCACCCAGAGCAATTACAATCTTCTTCACAGCGATACCCCTAGAAGGTTTGGTCCAAACACGGCAGTGCCGTGCCCCCAGACACGCCTCACAGAAGGGCGTCCGAATGCGACCAAGTTGCGGCGTGCGCGAGGCATGTCGGCGGCATTGGCGCGCGAAGATGTGATGTGTACGGATGTTTCGGAGGGGCGCGATGCCGGTCTGTAGGATGGGTTTCGCTGCGCTCTACCCATCCTACGCACGTCCGCGATTTCGTAGCCCGCACGAGCGCAGCGATATGCGGGGTCTTTTACGGATGGTCCCGGATGTCGCTTCGCTCATCCGGGCTACGGCACCGATGTTCTCACCCGATCCGGTTGAGGCTGTTCCGGATCGTCGCGAAGATGCCGCCGATGTCCTTGCGCAAGGCGTCGAGCGCGTTGAAATTATCGAAGATGCGGGCGAGGCGGTCTTCGACCTCGCGCTTGCTCTTGGCCAGCGTCTCGACGCGTGAGGCGAGGGTGACGTCGCCGTTCGCCTCGATCTCGCCGACGGTTTTGGCGAGGAGGTCGCGGGTGGTGCCGACGTCCGCGATCATGGCCTCGATGCCGAACACCGGGGCCTTGAGCGGGACGAGGTCGTTTTGCGACTTCGACAGCTCGGCCTTGAAGGCGTTCAGCGTCGCCAGCGTCTCCTGTAGCGCGCCGAGGCGCTGGCGCGACTGAAGGACGAAATCGTTCAGCGCGTTCTGGCGCTCAGTGAGGGTTTTGCCGTCGGCGTCCGTCTCGACATCGGCGAGCGAGCGTTCGAGCTGGGCCCGGCGTTGGCCGAGCTCCTCGAAATCGAGCCGGATGGTTTTCAGGATGTTGAAGCTGTCGTCGATGCGGGCGAGGCGCTGCTCGATCTCGATCTTGTTGTTCGACAGCGTTTCGACGCGGGTGGCGAGCGGCGCCTCGCCGCCGGTCTCGAGCTCGTCGATGCTCTTGGCAAGGCGATCGTGGCTGAGGCTGAGCTCGCCGATCAGGGTGTTGATGCCGGCATCCGTTGATCGCAGCGGCACCAGCTCGGCGTGGGATTTCGCCAGATCCTCCTTGTACTGGTTCAGCGTTGCAAACGTCTCCTGGACCGCGTTCACCCGCCCCAGAAGCGCCGACACGTCGCGCGCGATGTCCCTCTGCCGGTCGGCGAGATTGTTCTTGCGGTCGTCGGTCTCGAGGTCATGCAGCGAGCGTTCGAGCTGATTCTGGCGGTCGCGGACCTCAGTGAAGACGGGCTCGACCGCGCGGCGCTGATCGGCCACCTTGCCGACCATCTCGCGCAGCGCCTGCTGGCGGCGGCGGATCTCGGCGAGCTGGTCGTGCATGTCGGTGGATTCGTTGCGGCCCTGCTGGAGCCGCGCGCGCTGCTCGGTCTCGCCGAGCTTGTCGTGGAGGGCGGAGACCGCTTCGCGGGGATCGCTTTCGATCAGGTGCTGGACGGTGGCATCGAGGTGGTTTTGCAGCGCGTGGGCGACGACGACGTCCTCCCTGGTTTTCCTGAGGCGGTCGCGCAATTTGTCGAGGCGCCGGTCCTGGCGTGACAGCCGCCAGGCGGTTGCCCCGATCAGTGCCAGACCTGCGGTCAGGATCGCGCCGGTCGTGAGGCGCTGCGGCACGGGCAGGCCCGCGAACCAGGCGGGCAGGTGACTGAGGTCATAACCGAACGCCTGCTGGGCGAGAAACGCGATGGCGGCGAGCAGGACAAACCAGGCACCCAGGAAAAACAGCCACATCGTGACTCCTCAGCCGGTACACATTTTCGCCATGATTGCTATTGGAGAGCGGAACCGAGATCAAGGCCCGCGCGGCTCGCCGGAGGTTTCCGGTAGCGCGATTCACGGCTGGTTGCGTCAGCCGATCAGTGGAGAGCGGCGTGGGTTGCCGGGTTTTCCCGAAGATGCGAGGCCTGTAGCGAGCGCAGCGACATGCGGGACCACGTCAAGGCCTGTCCCGGATGTCGCTCCGCTTATCTGGACTACCGCGTCGTGCTCGCGATCACTTCCCGAGGAAGTTCGAGCGCATCCTGTCGGCGAACCAGACGACGAAGATCGCAGCGAACGCGAGGGCAAAGTACAGAGCCGTCCACAAAAGTGCATTACCGGCATTCGTCATGGCGTCCTCCTTGCATCAGAAATCGATCTGTCGCCAGGAAGGATAATGGCGGCCGCCACGGCGCGATTTGCGCAGGATCAATTTTGCCGCGCTGCAGCGAAAATGGCCGGTGAGCCGTCATTCCAGCGGCACGATGGTGTTGCGTCCGCGAATGATGGTCAGGCTATAGCCTGTAGCCCGGATGGAGCGAAGCGCAATCCGGGATTCTCTCCCCGCGGCAAGCGCCCCGGATTCGCTTCCGCTCCATCCGGGCTACGGCACCGCGTGGTGGCTACAGCCGAAACTCGTTGGTCAGCTCGCCGATGCCGTCGATCGCGACGGTCACCGTGTTCACCGGCTCCTTCATCACGCCGACGCCGACCGAGGTGCCGACGGCGATGAGGTCGCCGGGGAGCAGGGTCATGTCGTGGGAGATTTTGCTGACCAATTCCTGCGCGGTGAAGATCATGTCGGAGATCGGGTAGTTCTGCCGCTCGGCGCCGTTGAGAATGGTGCGGACAACGAGCTTGGCCGGATCGAGGCCGGTTGCGATGACGGGGCCGAACGGGCCGTAATCGTCGATGCCCTTGGCGCGGGCCCATTGCGGGAAGGTGGGGTCGCTGGTGAGAATGTCGTTGGCGGTGATGTCGTTGACGCAGGTGTAGCCGAAGATGAAGCCGTCGGCTTCGCCCGGGGAGACACGCGCGCAGGTCTTGCCGATGACGATGCCGAGTTCGCCCTCATAGGTGGTCTTGCCGTCGTAATAAGAGGGACGGCGGATCACGGCGCCGGGCGTCGTGATGCTGGTGGTGGCCTTGAGCAGATAGAGCGGCTCCGGCGGCTCGGGCTGGTTCAGCTTGGCGGCCAGCGCGTGAAAATTGTTCCAGAGCGCGACGATCTTGCTGGGCGCGCACGGGGCGAGCAGTTCGACCTCCGACAGCACCAGGCTCTTGCCGGTCGGGGCGTTGCGGCCGAACATCTCGCCCTCATGCACCCTGATCCCCGATGGCGTCAGCGTGCCGAAACCGGTCGTGCCGGCATGGCGGAAGCGCAGCCAGTTTTTCGCCCCGGTTGTCATCACGCCACCGCCAATGCGCGGGGATCCGATAGCGTCGAGACGCCGTCATAGAGGCCGGCGATGCGGGCGCGCTGGGTCACCATCGCCAGCACCGAGTCGAGCGCTGGCGTGGCGATGCCGGTGAGGCGGCCCATCTCCTGCACGACGGTGACGAGCGGGTCGATCTCCATGGGGCGGCCGCGCTCGAGATCCTGCAGCATGGAGGTCTTGTGGGCGCCGACCTTGCGGGCACCCTCGATGCGGCGCTCGACGTCGACGCGGAATTTGACCCCGAAGGTCTCGGCGATGCCTTGCGTCTCCACCATGATCGCGCGCGACAGCGAGCGCGTGGCCGGATCGGTGCAGATCACGTCGAGCGTTGCGTGCGTGAGCGCGCTGATCGGGTTGAAGCAGACATTGCCCCACAGCTTCAGCCAGATCTCGTCGCGGATGCGGTCGAGCACCGGGGCCTTCAGGCCGGCGGCGACGAAGAGATCGGCGAGGCGCGTGACGTCCGAGGTGATCTCCCCCGAGGGCTCGCCGAGCGGGAAATTGTTGCCGTAGACGTGGCGGATCACGCCGGGCGCCTCGATCTCGGTGGCGGGATAGACGATGCAGCCGATGGCGCGCTCGGCGCCGATCTCGCGCCACTGCCGCCCGCCGGGATCGATGCTCTCCAGCGTCGAGTTCTCGTATTGGCCGCCGTGCTTGTAGAAGTACCAATAGGGGATGCCGTTGACGGCGGTGACGATGCGGGTATGCGGGCCCAGGAGCGGCTGCATCTTCTCGATCACGCCGGTGATCGAATGCGCCTTCAGCGTGATGATGATGTAGTCCTGCACGCCGAGCTCGGCGGGATCGTCGGTGCAGCGCGGATGTACGGTGTGCTTCTCCTCGCCCGCGAGCAGCGTCAGGCCGCGCTCGCGCATCGCGGCAAGGTGGGCGCCGCGTGCGATGAGGCTGACATCGGCGCCTGCGCGCGCGAGCTGAACCCCGAGATATCCGCCGATCGCGCCGGCGCCGTAGATGCAGATCTTCATGAAGTCCTCGCGAAGGAGCCGAATTGGCAGTTGGTTCGATCGATGGGGCCACGGGGCCGCTGCACCTCTCCCGCTTGCGGGAGAGGTCGACGCGCTCGGAGAGCGCGGCGGGTGTGGGCTCTATCCTTTTGGGGAGTCTCGCCAGCGGAGACACCCTCTCCCCAACCCTCTCCCGCAAGCGGGAGAGGGGGCGCGTCCTTTCCGTGGCTGGAAGCGTGCGACGCTTCAGGCGGCTGCTTGCGGCTTGCCGTTGATGGCCTCGTCCATGGCAGCTGCGATGTCGCGCATGCTGATGACGGAGACGAGGCTGTAGTCGTCGATCACGGGCAAATGGCGGATGTGATGAATGTTCATCAGATGGCGGACGTGCTCGATCGTGTCGCTCGAGGTGCAGGACACCAGCTGCTGCACCGAGACGAGCTGCGAGACCTTGACGTTGACGGCGTTCGCGCCGTGCTCGGCGACGGCGCGCACCACGTCGCGCTCGGTGAACATGCCGACCGCGGTGTTACCCTCGGAGCGGACCACGTCCTTGACCACGAGAGCGCTGATGTTGTTGGCACGCATCAGCTTGGCGGCGATGCCCACCGTTTCGTTCATTCGCACCGTGACAACGCGCGGTGTCTTCTTGCGCAGAATGTCTCCGACCAGCATCGCAACCTCCCTGGGTGAATGTTGGGAGAAGTGTGGTATACATAATGCCAATCGTCAAGCATTGGATTGGGTGATCCGAAAAATCTTGCGACAGCGATGCTGACGTTTGTCATCGAGACAAAAAGAAAGGGGCGCATCGCTGCGCCCCGTTCTCGTCGTGCGAAAGCGTGCGGCGGTTACGCCGTCTCGGTCCTTGCGCTTGTCTTGGCGCTGCCGGTCGCGGCCTCGGTGCTCTCGGCTTCCTTGCCGAGGATGAAGGAGCGGCGCAGCGGCTTGATCACGAACAGCGCCATCAGCGCCGCCGTCGCATTCAAGGCCACGGCGACCACGAACACGGCCTTCCAGCCATAGGCCGCCGAGATCACGCTCGCGAGTGGAACGAGCAGGGAGGCGGTGCCCTTCGCGGTGTAGAGCATGCCGTTGTTGGTGGTGGCGAACTTCGAGCCGAAGGTGTCGCCGCAAGTCGCGGGGAACAGCGAGTAGATCTCGCCGAACACGCCGAAGTAAACCGCGGTCGCCAGCACGAAGACCAGCGGGATGTGACCGTAGGCCGACAGCGTCAAGAGCATCAGCGCGGCGGTGCCGAACGCGATGAACATGGTGTGCTCGCGGCCGATCGTGTCGGAGACGAAGCCGAAGAACGGGCGACCGAAACCATCGAGGATGCGGTCGAGCGAGATCGCGAAGGTCAGCGCCGCCATCTGGAAGCCGGCGAGCGTGACCGGCGTGTCGGCGATCTTGAAGTCGTGCGCGATCGGGGCGATCTGTGCCGCCGTCATCAGGCCGCCCGAGGCAACCATGACGAAGACGAGGTACATGACCCAGAAAATAGGGGTGCGCAGCACCTGCGGCGGGGTGAAGTCGATCTTGGTCTGCGGCAGATTGAGCTGCTTCTTCTTGGGCGGGATCGAGAGCCGCGGCGGCTGGATGAAGAAGGCGAGCGCGAACACGATCACGCCCTGGCCGATGCCGAAGGTGAGGAAGGCGTGCTGATAGCCGCTCGATGCGATCATGCTCGCGATCGGCACGATGGTGAGGGCGGCGCCGGCGCCGAAGCCCGCG
>NZ_JALBGZ010000190.1:0-9420 GCF_023006515.1 Bradyrhizobium sp. PRIMUS42 | reverse complement strand
AGCCTCCGCGCCGGCCTCGCCGGCCGGTAAAATCAACGTTTCAAGGCCCGTTTTCACAGGGACAAAATTCCTCATCTCGGCCGCTTGCGGTGCGTCAAACCCGACGCTATAAGCCGCCTTCTTGTCGGAGTGTGGCTCAGCCCGGTAGAGCACTGCGTTCGGGACGCAGGGGTCGCAGGTTCGAATCCTGCCACTCCGACCAACAATTTCAAGCACTTAGCGTGAGAGCGCTTTTTGCCCCCCGAACAATCCCCCGAAGAACGCAGGGTTCTTGGGTGGAAGCGCGCCGCCAAATGATCGGTTTCGGCGCCGTTCGTACCACATCCTCCTAGAATGTCTGCGCTCGTTTGCATGCAAACAGCACGCGTACCTATTCCGGTCCGTCAGAACTTGTCAGTTCATTTGCCTGCTGGCTCGAAAGCCTGTTCGCGTGAGACTTCGGAGTGAGGAGGCAATCCGGTGGTGAGCGTCGGCCTTGATCGGCTGAGACCGGCCGCTCGCAAAGTGGCGTTGTTCCGCATCCATGCGTCATTAACAAGGTCCTGCCATTGGATGACTTCAATTGATCCTCGGTATTGGTTCTTGAGCGGACGGATGCGTCCCTGTCCGTTCGCCGTCGTTTCCCAATTTGATAGTTGCTGCTTCAAGTCACCGATAATGTCGGCCACAACATAGCAATGAAAGATGCAGTCGTGGGCCACTCGAACCCTAGTACGGTCGAATGACTCGATTTCTCCACCTTGCAGTTGCGCAAGGTACTTCGTTATCTGGTTTTCAAGTTGATCTTCCGCTGCCGGATAAGAGGTGCGGCCCGGCTTCTTGAACTCCACGATCATTACCGTGCGCAACGGTTCCGAGACGTTGACCGAATCCAGTTCGTCAGACTCGGTGACACCTAAGCCGTAAGCGAGATCCCAGAGTAGGAGATCAGGGCGATCGGCGGAGCCGCCTTTGGCAAGTATAGCATCAAGGCGCTTATCCGAAGCGAACGCCCTCGTGAAGGCCAGCCGTTCATCTACAATCCAGAGTTCATGAGCACGACTCTTAATCTCTTTCGGATTGTCGCCACGTACTCCCATTGGGACGATGAATGAGTGCAGCGTCTTTTCGAGGTGGTGGTCATCATCTTTGCCGTCACGAGTCCGAATCCGTTTTATCAATTTCTCCAGAAGTTCCAATGCAAGTTTGCGTCGAACGACGTGCTGCGCCAACGCAAGTTGCTCGGAAGCCTGAATGCCTTTTGCAGCATCGATGACTATCTGTTGAAAATTTGCAGGTACGCGCTCCAAATCGAGTGCTTCGATGAGTGTTTGCAGTGCGTCTTGTCGATCTTCTTCGCGTCGGATTTGATATTTTACCAAGCCTGCCGCGAACTCCTCGGCTGTCGTCGCGTGAAACGGCACTCTTTCAAGCTGCGTCTCGTCATCATCAAATCCAAAAGTGGGGTATCGAGAAACGAAGAACTGATAGTTCGCTTGTCGCTCCTTAACATAGGCCTCGACCTGCGCCGGCAGTAGCGTCGTTCGAACCTTCTCCATACAGCCGCGGCTGATCTGGTTGAGCGTCTTCTCTGTCAAATTGAACGCTGTTCGCCCCTCATTCACGCGCGCGTCAAGGTACTCACCCGATACACACCCGTGGAAAACTAAGTCTCTCTCTGAGTTGCGCTCAAGGTTCGTCACTCCAAGGAGATTGTCGACTTTCCGAGTTTCGACGGTGCGACCATTCGCGAGCAGATGCAGTTGATGCTTTCCGTCGAGGCCCGTGCTGGCTTCTGCTCGACACGTGAATCCGATAATTGAAAAATTCCCAAACCCCTTCAATTCGAATGAGTCCGCTTTCAGCGGCTTCCCGACGGTCAGATCGGCAACGGCCTGTGGATATGTGGTCAGATCGCCGTCGAGGTCGACCTCGATTGTTGGACCGTCGCCCATCAAGAAGTCAGCAATGAAGTGTGCGCTGAAGTAACGAAGGAAAGTGTCTGCGCGCTTTGGAAACGTATCCGCATACTCCTGCGTGCGCAGTCCTCGGAATGTGATCGTTGTACCAATTGAGAGAGCTGCCGCCGGCTGGTCTTCGACGCTAGGTCTGATTTGCTCTTTGTTATCCAATACGAACGAGAACACCCTGCGCGATCGCCCGTTCGTGGTGTTGTAAACGCTCTCGACGATGATTTCTTTGAATGCGTCCAACCAAAACAGGCGACCAACGCCTTTGCCACCTTTGGCGCGCTTGAAATCCGTGTCGATCGTGCAAAACGCCTCATACCGGTTGGTGTCGAGACCGATGCCGTTGTCAGACACCACAATCTCGATTTTATCCGGACTCGAAAGCGACGTGACGCTTATGGAAATTTTTCCCTTGCCAACTTCCTTTTCAAACCGATCCTCAACCGCATAGACGGAATTGCTAACCGCCTCGAACAGAGGTTGCAGCCCTTGGGCTGCATTCGACGGTTTGGCGAGCTTCCGAACTCGATTTTCGATATTGGGGGTAAGTGTCGGCACCGGGGTGTCCCATGAGTTTAAAAATCAAACAATGCACTTCCTAGGTTGCATTGTAAACTTGGCGCTTGACGGTACGGGTCTGCTTAGCGACGCAGTAGAGCGAGATCATTGCGAAGCCGATCGCCCTTTCAAACTGGATAGTTTGTCCCGGGTTCGGCCTGCCATGTGATGTATAAGGAAAAGGCCGCCAACTAGGCGGCCTCGTAACGTTGCGGGGCGGAGATCGGCGGAAGCTAATCGTCGTCATCGTCGCGTAGGTGTCTGTTGACCGTACCTAGCCAATGGATGTCCTGACCCATCTCTTCTTCAGAGGCTTCCCGGCGTCCGAATGCTGCATCGAACAACCGACCAAGAACGGTACGCTTTTCTTCTTCCCAATCGCGTTCGCTCATCAGAGGTCTCCTGTGGCTAAGCCCCCGCGATAGGTTCGCTGAGTCGATCGAAGTTCCCTCATCACAAAGAGCACCAATCCACAAATCGCGTGGGCAATCAGCGTCCGAGAAGATTGAAAGTGGGCTCAACGGAGACTAGGCGTTACCCCCCGAATACCCCCGAAGAATAACGTGACAAACGAGGAAGATCGCGCACAAACGGCGAAAAAAATGCTGGAAATTCAAGATGCTTCTAGCAGGAAAAACCGTTCGGGACGCAGGGGTCGCAGGTTCGAATCCTGCCACTCCGACCATTCTTCCAAAAGTTGACGTTTTCCAGAGGCTTGGCCGACCGGCCGCCAGCGCCTCGGAACGCCTTTCTGCAACGATTTTCGGGGCGGGTCCACGGCCGATTTGGCCGGGCAGGGCCGCTTGCCGCGGCGGCATGGCTCTTCATGAGCTAACGCCGATCCGACATTGCCGGTAAGTCAGAGGACTACCGCTCGTAGCTCGTAGGATGGGTAGAGCGAAGCGAAACCCATCGAAGCTCTCGACGGGAAGGAAAGTGATGGGTTTCGCTTCGCTCTACCCATCCTACACTCACCTTCTCGCCACCAGCATCCCCACCAGAAACGCCACCATCAGCGACGGCAACGGTGCCTCGCGCACCATGCCGCGCACGACGTCCGGCCAGTGCTGATCCGGGACCAGTCCCGGCGATCGCACATTGGGCGCGGGCTCGATGCCCCAGTGTGATGCGAGCTCGGCGATCTCGCTTTGCGCCAGGCGGACGTCGTCGCGGACGCGGAAGATGGCGGCGTCCGCTCGCTCGCCCGGCGCGAGCTGCATCAGCGTCGCGACGGCTGTGCGCAACGTCATCTCGCCAAATCCTTGCAGCCGCACCTGCTCCTCGGGGTCGGACGTCATACGAATTCCCTCACAGCGCGAAATGGCGCGCGAGGGCGAAGGCCGCCGTCGCGCACAGGACCAGCGTGGACACCGCGCCGGCGACGCCGCGCGCGAGATGGGTTCGCGTCAGATGCCTGGTCATGATCTTGCTCCATGCTCTCATGGAAATGGCGGGCGGTGCGGCTTGGTTCCTCGCACACACCAATCGTCGCGTCCGCAGGATGGGTAGAGCCCTTGCGAAACCCATCACCTACCTTCCCTCGACAGGCGCGATGGGTTTCGCTTCGCTCGACCCATCCTGCGCGCGCGAGCGCCGGCTACTTCCGCAGCAGCTCGCTCAAGGCCGCCGTCGCCTCGGCGCAGCGGATGTCGTCGATCTCGCGCGACAGGCTGAGCGCGCTCGCTCTCAGCTCTTCGAGCGTCCAGCTATCCGGATGCTGGTTTTCGAGCTGACCGAGGCGCTTGTTCAGATCGTCCAGTTTCGATTGGAGCTGCCCGATGCTGGCGTCCCCATTCACTTTCCAAACGCGTTGTGCGCGCATCGTCGTTCCCCTGATCGTCTCACGGCCTTGTGAGAGCGGTTCGTGGCCGGAATGGGAGTTTGTTTTGTCCGGCTTCAGACGGTGGGGAACCGTTGCATATTCGCAACTAAGTTCCGGATCTTTCGCGCGCGGTCGCGCCAGCCCACATGATGTTACCCACAGGCACGGAATTTGATTGTGTCTCGTCATGACGATGGGCGAACCGGCCTGTGCGCGCGGTGCGCCGCTCGATAGGCTCACGCCCGACGCATACATGAAGGAATGACGCGTGGCGAGATTTGTGACTGTCGCAGCCGGCCAGCTTGGCCCGATCGCGAGGACCGCGACCAGGACCGAGGTGGTGGCCCGGCTGATGGCCTTGATGCGCGAGGCGAAGGCTTGCGGCTGCGACCTGATCGTCTATCCCGAGCTCGCGCTGACGACGTTTTTTCCGCGCTGGTATTTTGAGGATCAGGCCGAGATCGACAGCTTCTTCGAGCGCGAGATGCCGGGCGCCGAGACGCAAGCGCTGTTCGATCTGGCGCGCGAGCTCGGGATCGGCTTTTGCCTCGGCTATGCCGAGCTGACGGTCGAGGCCGGAATTGTCAGGCGCTACAACACGTCCATTCTCGTCGACCAAAGCGGCACGATCACCTTGAAGTATCGCAAGGTCCATCTGCCCGGCCATGCCGAGCACGAGCCGTGGCGCAAATTTCAGCATCTGGAAAAGCGCTATTTCGAGCCCGGCAGCGGCTTCGATGTCGCCAGCGCCTTCGGCGGCGTGATGGGCATGGCGATCTGCAATGACCGCCGCTGGAGCGAGACCTATCGGGTGATGGGCCTGCAGGGCGTCGAGATGGTGATGATCGGCTACAACACGCCGGTGCACAATCCGCCCGCACCCGAGCATGACGATCTCTCGCTATTCCATAACCATCTGGTGATGCAGGCCGGCGCCTATCAGAACGGCACTTTCGTGGTCGGCGTCGCCAAGGCCGGCCTCGAGGAAGGCGTCGACCACATCGGCGGCAGCTGCATCATCGCGCCCTCCGGCGAGATCATCGCGCGATGCGCGACCAAGGGCGACGAGATCGCGCTGGCGCGTTGCGACCTCGATCTCTGCAATTCCTACAAGCGCACCACCTTCAATTTCGACGTCCACCGCCAGCCCCAGACCTATGGGCTGATCGTGGAGCGGAAGGGGGTGACGACAATGGCGGACGGGGCGGCGGTAAAGAGGGAGTGAGGCTCTCATCCGGCTACGGCTCCATCACCGTCACCCTGAGGCGCTCGCCTCTTCGGCGAGCCTCGAAGGGCGACGGCCCGGCTGCATCGGGGCCGTTCATCCTTCGCGAGGCTCCCCATGGGACGCGTTGCGTCCCATGGGGAGCTCCTCAGGATGACGGGACGGGCGTCGCTCTGTGTCGCCTCTCTGTCAATCCACCCGCGCAAAAATATTCCACTTTACCGAAATTCGGTTTTGTCGTATGTGTCGCTCATCCCGGCTCACCAAGAGGGGCGATCTTGTGTCGTCACGCATCGCGAGCCGGGCTTGCGGTGGACGCGGCAGCGTCGGCACGAGAGGCGCGGGCAGGGCGGGTAGTCCCTGTGAGCCCTCGGCTTCGTGCAGACGAGCGGCGCTGCTAGGTTCGTCTCGCCTGTAAGTTTCCGGCTTTGTCGACAGGGCTGGAAAAACTGCGGCGAAATGGCGGGCCGTGCGTACGGCAAAACCGTGTGGTCCTGGCCGTCGTTGCCACGGTCAAGCTCTTGCGGAGATGCGAGCGAGCCCAACCGGGCAGACTGCATCATCCAATTCGCGGGGCGAGGGAGGCCAAAGGAAAGTTCGGCTCCCGGGAGATCACGGCATAAGCCGTCCGACCATCGCGCAGGGAAGGCCGAGTGTTCGGCACCACCTGTATGCTGCTGTGCGGTCTTCTTGCGCTACATTTCGCGCAGCAGACCGCGGGTGCGAGCTGGCACCCGGCCTTCCCTGTGCCCTCTTGGATTTGAGGGTGGCGAGATGAAGCAAAGCTCGGGCGAATTAAGTCGCGAGGCTGCGAAGGCGTGTCTGCGATTCGATCTGCCTGCCACAAACCCGATCTCGTAGCGTGGGCAAAGCGCAGCGTGCCCACGCATCTATCGCCGCATCTGAAAGGTCGTGGGCACGGCGCTATGCGCCTTTGCCCACCCTACGGCATCGCAGCCGGGATGTGGACTGGAGTATCGCGATGCCGCCTCATCCTCCGTCATTGCGAGGAGCCCTTGCAACGAAGCAATCCAGAATATCTCCGCGGAAAGACTCTGGATTGCTTCCTCCTTCGCCGAGGCTTCGGCGGACAAGTCGCTTCGCTCGCAATGACGATGTGGAGAGGGTGCGCGCTTCACTCCGCTCTCGTGCCCCGGACGCAGCGCATCGTCCCCCCGGCGATGCGAAGCATCGTCCGGTGCAGCGGTGCGCTGCAGAGCCGGGGCCCATCTCGCCGCATCGTGCCGTGTCGCCTTCCGGGTCCCGGCTCTGCGCCGCAACGCGCTATGCGCGTTGCAGCTTGTCCGGGACAAGAGCATGCCAGCTAGTGTCCCTGTCTCCGCAATTGTGCGATGCGGTTCGTTTACCAATCCCCTGGGGATGCGATTTCCATCTCGCGGTTTGCTTGCAGTTGTAGTACTTTCGTCTCAAGCGGGCCCGGTTAACGGGCGGCAGGGGGAGGCTGATGAGGCGTGCGGGGCTGTTTGGCGTACCGCGGGTACGGCCATGGTCGTGGCAGGCGTTTCTGCTCGGATGCGTCGTTGTCGCCGTGTCGGCTGTGCTTCAGGGCATCTGCGTCGCGCTCGGCGCAAAGCTCTATTTTGCAGCGTTCCTGCCCGGCCTGTTCGTGCTCGGCATCGTCGCGGGCACGCCGGCGGCGGGGGTTGCCGCGTTGTTCACCATCCCACTGGTGTGGTGGGCGTTCATTCCGCCCTTTTTCGAGTTCAACGCCCTGTCCAACGCAAATACCGATTCCATCAACCTGTTCTGCCTGCTCGCCGTGCTGCTGATCGGCCTTGCCGATCTCTGCCGCGAGACGATGCGGATGATCAGCCGCGGTGGGCTGAAGCCCCCGGGCGAGGGCGCGGCAACGAATCCGCAATAAATCGCTCTCGAAATCGTCCCGGTGTGACGCTGCGCGTTGCGTGCGCGCAACAGTCCGGCAACCATCCGCGAGCTTGTCGTGCGCCGCTAACTTTTCGAAAAAGATTTGGCCGCAATTTCTCCCGCGGGAATGACGAGGGAGTTTTCGGACATGAACGGCCAAATCAATGGTCACGCCATCCTGGAGAACGTGCGCCGCTACCGCGGCATCGCATCGCTCTATCGCCAGACGGCTGCATTCCGCCCGGGCCAGAGCTGGTCGCTGCTGGAGCAGGCGCAGGATTGGGAAGCGCGGGCGCTGTCGGAGCTGGAAACCTATTTCGCGTTGCGCGCGGATTACACGGCTCCGATCGCCGCCTGATCGTTAACCATGGCTCACGGTATGATCGTGAGATCGGGCGCGGGCACCACGAATTGTCCGCCCCAGGCCCGAACCTCCGCCAGCTGGGCGATGATCTCGTCCTTGAGATTCCAGGGCAGGATGAAGACGTAATCGGGTCTGCCCGCGATCAGGGCGGCGGGATCGCGGATCGGCAGATGCGTTCCCGGAAGCAGCAGGCCCTGCTTGTGCGGATTGCGGTCCACGGTGAAGGCAATCAGCTCGCGCGTGATGCCGCAATAATTGAGCAGCGTGTTGCCCTTCGCGGGCGCGCCATAGGCCAGCACCGACTTGCCCGCGCGCCGCGCCGCGATGAGAAAGTCGCGGATCGTCTCGCGCTTGGCCGCCACCTTCGCCTGAAAATCACTGTAGGTCGCGGGCCGGTCGAGCCTTGCGACGGCCTCACGCTGACGCAATCTCTCGAGCGCGGGCGAGGGGCTGTGAGGCGCAGCTTCGGTGCAAACGTGCAGACGCAGCGAGCCGCCATGGGTCGGCAATTCATCCACATCGAAAACGCGCAAGGCATGCGCGCGAAAAACCGTCTCGAGGGTCGCGAGCGAGAAGTACGACAGATGCTCGTGATAGATCGTGTCGAACTGGATGCCTTCGATCAGGTGCAGCAGATGCGGAAGCTCCAGCGTCGCGCGGCCGGTGTCGGGCAGGAGAATGCGCAGCCCCGCGACGAAATCGTTGATATCAGGGACGTGCGGCAGCACGTTGTTGGCAACGATCAGCTCGGGCCTGTGGCCTTCGTCGCGCAGCGCGGTCGCGGCATCGCGGCCGAAATAGCTGGTCCGGGTCGGGATGCCCTTGGCGATGGCGGCCGCTGCAGGGCCGCTGGCCGGCTCAATCCCGAGCGCGCGGATGCCGGCGCGCTGAAAATACTGCAGCAGATATCCGTCATTGCTGGCGATCTCGATCACCTCGGACGCCGTACCGAGCTTGGCGCGGGCGATCATGTCTGCGGCATAGCGCTCCGCATGACGCAGCCAGCTTTCGGAATAGGACGAATAGTAGAGATACTGGTCGAAGATGTTGGCCGCAGGCGCGAATTGCGGAAGCTGCACCAGCCCGCAGGCGCGACAGCCGCGGGCGTGCAACGGATGGGCCGGTTCGGTCGCGTCAGCCTGCTCCGGCGGCACGAAGGAATTCGCCAGAGGCGACAGGCCGAGATCGACGAAGGTCTCGTCGAGCTCCCGCGCGCAAAAGCGGCATCGATGCCTGTCCATGAATGGATCGTCCCGTTGTGCCGTCGTGCCGCGGCTGTTAGTGAATTCTCACAAGCCACGGAAATTCCGCCAACGTTGCGCATGATGCAACCCAAAAGGCGTTTCGGTGAACGGATGTTCGCAACGGCGGCGTGCGCAGCATTGCGGTGCGGGGGCCTGAGATGAAGTTCACTCCATTGGCTCTGGCAGGCGTGGTCGAAATCGGCATCGAACCGGAGATCGACGCGCGCGGATTCTTCGCCCGGCTGTTCGACACCGAGGCGTTCGCGGCGCCGGCACTGGCCGGCCAAGTGGGTCTAGTATAAGTCGCAGTGGGTCGTAGTGGGGCGGGTTCCTGATGAAATTTAGCCGGCAAACAACGCTTCGTGCGCAAG
>NZ_JALBGZ010000018.1:0-27928 GCF_023006515.1 Bradyrhizobium sp. PRIMUS42 | reverse complement strand
ATGCCTGCCGCGACCGCCGAGCCGGCGCCGCCGGACGAGCCGCCCGGGGTCAGCGAGGCATCGCGGGGGTTCTTGGTGTCGCCATGGACCAGGTTGGTGGTGAACCAGCGGTAGGAGAAGGCCGGGCAATTGGTGCGGCCGAGCAGGACGGCGCCGGCCTTGCGGAAATTGGCGACCACCGGGTTGTCCTCGCGCGCGATCAGGTCGCGTTGGAGTTTTAAGCCGTTGGTGGTGGCAAAGCCCTCCTGGTCGACATTGGCCTTGATGGTGACGGGCACGCCGGCCAGCACGCCGGGGTCCTCGCCCCTGGCGATGGCGACATCCACGGCGTCGGCCTGCTTGAGCACGTCCTCCGGACGGTGGTCGATCACGGCATTGAGCTGGGGATTGACGGCGTCCAGGCGAGCGAGGCCGGCCTTGGCGGCCTCCCTGGCGGACACTTTCCTGGATTTGACGAGGGTGGCGAGGTCGGCGGCCGACAGGCGCCAGAGATCTTGCATGGCTAGCTCCGTATGACGGGCGTCTTTTAGCGCCGGGAACGCGGCAAAGCCATGCGGATTTCGCAGGGGCGAAAGTGCGATGTCATGTTGTCTCGGTCTCACCGCGAGCACACGGCAACCTCTCCCGCTTGCGGGAGAGGTCGGCACGAAGTGCCGGGTGAGGCTCTCTCCTCTTGGGGGTTCTCGCTCGCGGAAGCACCCTCTCCCCCGCAAGCGGGGGAGGGAGCGCATCTCGCGCGCCTCTAATGCCTCGTCGCGGACTGAACCGGCATGTCCAGCAGTGCCTCGGTGAAAGGAAACTCCAGCACGACCTCGCCATCGACGTCGGTGACCTCGATGACCGCCTCCAGCAGCGCCGGCTGGGTCCCCTCCGATTTCAGGACCTCCAGGATCATCTGGCGGGCGACCTCCCAGGCGCGATCGGGATTGCGCAGATCCTCACCTTCGGGATCCACGATCAGTTCGTCACCGATACGGGTGTTGAAGAAATATCTGGGCATGCCTGATCCAATGGGGTCGCCTGAAGCCGATTGGAAGCCGTTCCATACTCACAACTGGTTTATCCCGACAGGGATCACGACCTATCGACTATTTTGCGTTGTCATTCGCTCATCTTTGCGGCCGCAATACGCTCTCTTGCGGTGCAACAATTCCGCCGGTCTACTACCTAGGTCGGGAAAATTTCACTGGCGAACTTTTCCCCCCACAGTAACTTAGCTCGTGGGCGGATACGTCCGAATTCGCGAAAATGGAGTGCCAAAATGGCCTGGAAAGCCCCGAAGATCGTCGAAGTGCCCTGCGGCATGGAAATCAACATGTATGTGAGCGCCACCCGCAAGTAAGCGGTTGGCGAGTTTGCGTTCTGCGCAGGTGGATCTTTCGGCGGACGTTCTTTCGGTCACGATCAGTTTCCGGAAGATAAAAACTGTGTCGGCCTGAGATCCACTTGGCGACGTTGCCTCCAGGAGACGGATCATGCTTCGCGTCGTCGTCCTGGGCGCCGCAGCCGGCGGCGGGGTGCCGCAATGGAATTGCGGCTGCGAGGGCTGCCGGGCGGCCCGTAGCGCCGGTCATGAACTCGAGAGAACCCAGGCCTCGGTCGCCTTCAGCGGCGACGGCGAGCATTGGTTCCTGATCAATGCCTCTCCCGACCTGCGCCAGCAATTGAATGCCACGCCGCAACTGCACCCCAAGGCCGGGGCGCTGCGCCATACGCCGATTGCGGGCGTGATCTTGACCAACGGCGAGGTGGACGCGGTGGCGGGCCTGCTGTCGATGCGCGAGAGCTCGCCGTTCACGATTTATGCGCATGAGAAGGTGCTGGCGATCCTTGCCAGCAACAGCATCTTCAACGTGCTGAACGAGAAGCACGTGCGGCGCCAGCCGATCGGCGTCAACGAGGCATTCGAGCCGCGGCTCACCGACGGCTCGCGCTCGGGCCTGGAGGTGCTGCCCTTCGCAGTCTCGGGCAAGTCGGCCTGGTATCTGGAAGGCAAGGCGCATCCCGGCGGCGAGACCGGCGACGGCGATACGCTGGGGCTGAAGATCACCGACAAGGCGACCGGCAAGTGCTTCTATTTCATCGCAGCCTGCGCCGAGGTCACCGATGCGCTCAAGGCCGAGCTCGACGGCGCCGCCTTGGTGTTTTTCGACGGCACGGTGTGGCAGGACGACGAGATGATCAGGGCCGGGCTCGGTCACAAGACAGGCAAGAGCATGGGACACGTCGCCATGTCCGGCGAGGCCGGCGCCATCGCACGGTTGGCCGACCTCACTATCGACAGGAAGGTCTTTCTGCATATCAATAACTCGAACCCGGCGCTGCTGCCTGCCTCCCCGGAGCGCAAGGCCGCGGAGGCGGCAGGCTGGCAGATACCGGCGGACGGAACGGAGATCGTGCTGTGAATGCGGCGTCAATGACTGGAATGACTGCGCTCTCGATCGGCAAGGACATCAGGCTCAGCAGCGCCGAGGAGCTCGAGGCGACGCTGCGCCATATCGGGGCGACGCGCTATCACAGCCTGCACCCGTTCCATAAGCTCCTGCACGGCGGCAAGCTGAACAAGGGCCAGGTGCAGGCCTGGGCGCTGAACCGCTACTACTATCAGAGCACGATCCCGATCAAGGACGCCGTGGTGATCTCGCGCTTCCGCGACCGCGCCACCCGGCTGGAATGGCGCCATCGCATCGAGGACCACGACGGCGATGTCGGCTCCGAAGGCGGGATCGAACGCTGGCTGAAGCTGACCGAGGGCCTCGGACTTGACACGGCCTACGTGGAATCGACCGAAGGCATCCTGCCGGCGACGCGCTTCGCGGTGGAGGCGTACGTGCACTATTGTCGCGAAAAGAGCCCGCTGGAGGCGATCGCCTCCTCGCTCACCGAATTGTTCGCGCCGAACCTGCATGAAGAGCGTATCTCCGGCATGCTGGAGCATTACGACTTCGTCAACCCCGACATCATGAGCTACTTCAAGCGCCGCCTGGCCCAGGCGCCGCGCGATGCCGGCTTCGCGCTCGACTACGTCAAGGCGCATGCCACGACGCCGGAGCAGCGCGCGCTTGTGTGCAACGCGCTGATCTTCAAGACCAACGTCTTGTGGGTGCAGCTCGACGCGCTCCAGCACGCCTATGTCGAGGGCCACATTCCGCCGGGCGCATTCGTGCCCAAGGCGAGCTGAGGGAACAGCGATGGCCGGGCCGCGCAATATCTGCGTCAGCGAGGCAAGCCGCCCCGTGCTGCCGCGGCATGCCAAGCTGAAATATGACGAGACCCGCAAGGTGTGGGTGATCCTGGCGCCGGAGCGGGTACTGGCGCCTGATGAGATCGCGGTCGAGGTCTTGCAACTCTGCGACGGCAAGCGCAGTGTCGGCGACGTGTCCGATCAGCTCGCTGCGAAATATGCCGCGCCGCGCGAGGCGATCCTGGCCGACGTCATCCTCATGCTGCAGGATCTCGCCGACAAGGGCTTCCTCACCGAGATCAGGGAGAAGACGTCATGAGCGACGTGACCATCCCACCCAGCGACAGCCTCGCGGTGCTGGAGAAGCAGCGCTCGACGGCGGAGACCTTCGGCATTCCACTCGCGGTGCTGCTCGAGATCACCCATCGCTGCCCGCTGCAATGCCCCTATTGCTCCAACCCCGTCGAGCTCGACCGCTCGGGCAAGGAGCTGACGACGGACGAGTGGAAGAAAGTGCTGAGCGAGCTTGCCGAGATCGGCGTGCTCCAGGTGCATTTCTCCGGCGGCGAGCCGACAGCGCGCAAAGACCTTGTCGAGCTGGTCAAGCATGCCAGCGACGTCGGGCTCTACACCAACCTCATCACTTCGGCCGTGCTGCTGACGCGCGAGCGGCTGAGCGAGCTTGCCGATGCCGGACTATGCCATGTGCAGATCAGCTTCCAGGGCGTCGAAGAAGGCCTCGCCGATCGCGTCGCCGGCTACAGGAACGGCCATCGCAAGAAGCTTGAAGTCGCGAAATGGACCCGCGAGCTCGATTTGCCGCTGACCGTGAACGCGGTGATGCATCGGCAGAATTTGCACCAGCTTCCTGACATCATCCAGATGTCTGTCGATCTCGACGCCGACCGGCTCGAGGTCGCCAATGTGCAATATTACGGCTGGGCGCTGAAGAACCGTGCCGCGCTGATGCCGACGGTGGCGCAGCTCGACGAGTGCACGGCCATCGTCGAAGAGGCACGCGAGCGGCTCAAGGGCACGCTTGCGATCGACTACGTCGTTCCCGACTATTACGCGCTGCGGCCGAAGAAATGCATGGGCGGCTGGGGCCGGCAGTTCTTCAACATCTCGCCCGCCGGCAAGGTGCTGCCCTGCCACGCCGCCGAAAGCATCACCGGGCTCGAATTCGAGTCGGTGCGCTCCAACCATTCGATCGCCTGGATCTGGCAGAACTCCGAGGCCTTCAACCGCTATCGCGGCACCGGCTGGATGAAGGAGCCGTGCAAGACCTGCGAATTCCGCGAGATCGATTTCGGCGGCTGCCGCTGCCAGGCCTTTGCGCTGACCGGTGATGCCGCCAACACCGATCCCGCCTGCGCGCTGTCGCCGTTGCACGAGACCATCTTCAAGCAGGCCGAGCGCGAGGCCGAGGGCGAGACCAGCCGCTTCCTCTATCGCAACTTCGCCGGCGGCACCCTGGAATCCGAGAATGGGACCTGACGCCGACGCGGCCGCATCCGTCAGGCGTGCCGATCCCTTTGCGCCGCTGACCTCCGACATGCTCGACGTCGGCGACGGCCATGAGCTCTATGTCGAGAGCGTCGGGCGCAGCGACGGCATCCCCGCGATCTATCTGCACGGCGGGCCCGGCTCGGGCTGCCAGCCCGACCATCGCCGGCTTTTTGATCCCGAGCGTATGCATGCGGTGCTGTTCGACCAGCGCGGCTGCGGCCGCAGCCGTCCCAAGGCATCTCGCGAGCACAACACCACGGCGCATCTGATCGCGGACATGGAGAAGATCCGCGAAAAGTTCGGCTTTGACCGCTGGATGGTGGTCGGCGGCTCCTGGGGCGCGACACTGGCGCTGGCGTATGCGCAGGCGCATCCCGAGCGTGTGTCCGGCATTGCGCTCCGCGCGACGTTTCTCGGCACGCGGGCAGAAGTCGAGACCGGCTTCACGGTGCGCCTGCCGCAATTCTATCCCGCGCTGTACGAGGATTTTCTGAGTGTGCTGCCAAGGGAAGAGCAAGCGCGGCCGGTAGACGCCTATTGGCGCCGCATCCTCGATGCCGATCCTGCCGTTCACGGACCTGCGGCGCGCGCCTGGCACGACACCGAGCGCGCCTTGTCCGAGCACAAGCCGGCCAGGACGCGGCTCGACCTGGCGTCGCTGAACGTCTGGCGCACGCTGCCGGCAACGCCGTTCATGGAGGCGCATTATTTCATCAACAACTCCTTCATGAGCGAAGACCAGTTGTTGCGGAACGCGGGCCGGCTCGCGGGCATTCCCGGCATCATCATCCAGGGCCGCTACGATCTGCTGTGTCCTCCTGAGACATCGCAGGCCCTAACGAAAGTATGGCCCGGTTCCGAGCTTCGCGTCGTGGAAGGAGCCGGGCATTCGCTCTATGATGCCGGCGTGAGGGATGCGGTGATGAAGTCGATCGCGGACCTCGCATCGAAGATCGGGCGATGAGAGGACAAGAAGAATGCCGCTCGCCGGGAAAGGCATGCTGCTGACGTCGATGAACGTCGATGCAGCGGATGAAGACGATTTCAACCGCTGGTACGATCGCGAGCATCTGGAAGAGCGGGTCGCGATCGACGGATTCCTCGAAGCGCGGCGCTATCTCGCGCATGCCGCCAACCCCAAATATCTCTCGCTGTACTCGACCGCGACGCTCGACGTGCTCGACAGTCCCGCCTACCGGGCGCGGCTCGCCAATCAGACCGACTGGTCGCGGCGCAGCATGGCGCGCTTCAAGGACATGCTGCGCGTCGTCGCGCGCATCACACTCAGCAACGGCACCGGACGTGGTGCTGCGCTCGGCGTGGTGCGGCTGCGACCGGGGCCGGACAATGCCGCGTCCTGGCGTGATGCGCTGCAAGACAAGCTCAGGCTCGAAGGGCGCGACGGCATCATCTCGATGCATCTGCTCGAAAGCGAGCCGGAATTGTCGGGCGCAACGGCGGGCATTCCGGCGGTGCGCAATGAAGGCGCCCGCGACTGGTTCGTGCTGATCGACGGCACGCATGTCGGCGCGGTCTCGGCCGTGATCGCCGAACGCTTCACAGGCCCGGCGGCGGCGCCGTTCCCGCTTCCGGTCTCCGTCGGCACTTACAGCCTGATGTGGGATCTCGCAAAGAGCGACATTGCGAGTAGCTGACGCGCTCGCACGCATCGCAACATGCTGCACCGCACACAGACCCAGCGCACCGTTAATGCTGTGCGCGCTTGGCTCCTATGAAACAGGGGAAGCGCGCAAGTTTGCCGTTGTACTTCGGAAAGGTTCTAATAAGCTAACCCAATGACGTCATTCAGAAACCAGATCGACGCGCGTTAAGCGTTCGCCAAGCTCAGAAGAGGCCGCCGGGTCTTTGAGCCTGCGCGGACAGGGTAGGAATGAAACCGACCGATATTGCGGCCCCCGACTACTTTCACAAAGTGGTCGATTGCCAATGGGCCTGTCCCGCGCACACCCCGGTTCCCGAATACATCCGACTGATCGCCCAAGGTCGCTATAGCGACGCCTACATGATCAATTGGAAATCGAACGTGTTTCCCGGAATCCTGGGACGCACTTGCGATCGTCCCTGCGAGCCGGCTTGCCGCCGCGGACGCGTCGAGGAAACACCGGTTGCAATCTGCCGGCTCAAGCGCGTTGCCGCCGATTTCAAGGATGACATCAAGCAGCGCCTGCCGCACCCCGCCGCGAAGAACGGCAAGCGCGTCGCCTTCGTCGGCGGCGGCCCCGCCTCGCTGACAGTGGCACGCGATCTGGCGCCGCTCGGCTATCACTGCACCGTGTTCGACGGCGATCCGGAAGCCGGCGGCATGATGCGCACGCAGATCCCGAAATTCCGCCTGCCAAATTCCGTCATTGACGAGGAGACCGGCTACATCCTGGGTCTCGGCGTCGAGTTCAAAGGCGGCCACCGCATCGAGAGCATGAAGGCGCTGCTCGGGGAGAAGTACGACGCGATCTTCGTCGGATCGGGCGCGCCGCGCGGCCGCGAGCTCGACATTCCCGGCCGGAAAGAGGCAGCCGCCAACATCCATATCGGCATCGACTGGCTGTCCTCGGTCTCCTTTGGCCACATCGACAAGATCGGCAAGCGCGTGATCGTGCTCGGCGGCGGCAACACCGCGATGGATTGCTGCCGCACCGCGCGCCGCCTTGGCGGCGAGAGCGTCAAGGTTGTCGTCCGCTCCGGCTTCGAGGAGATGAAGGCCTCGCCCTGGGAGAAGGAAGACGCGCTCCATGAGGATATTCCGATCCTCAATTACATGGTTCCGGTGGCTTTCAAGCATGTCGCCGGCAAGCTGATCGGCGTCACCTTCCAGAAGGTGAAAGCCGAATACGACGCCAAGGGCCGGCGCAACCTCGTGCCATCGGGCGAGCCGGATGAGACGATCGCCTGCGACGACGTGCTGGTCGCGGTCGGCCAGGAAAACGCCTTCCCCTGGATCGAACAGGATTGCGGCATCGAGTTCGACAAATGGCACATGCCCAAGGTCGATCCGAAAACCTTCGTCTCGACCAATCCAAAGGTGTTCTTCGGCGGCGACGCCGCGTTCGGGCCGAAGAACATCATCTGGGCGGTGGCGCAGGGCCATGACGCCGCGCTGTCGATCCACAAGATGCTGTCGGGCGAGGACATCACCGAGCGCCCGCTACCCGACGTGCAGGTCTCATCGCAGAAGATGGGCATCCATGAATGGAGCTATGACAACGACATCTCCATCGACAAGCGTTACAAGGTGCCGCACCGCGACAAGGTCGTCGCGCTGAAGGACATCCGCGCCGAGGTCGAGCTCGGCTACGACGTCAAGCTGGCCTTGGGCGAAGCCGAGCGCTGCCTGAACTGCGACGTGCAGACGGTGTTCTCGACCTCGCTCTGCATCGAATGCGATGCCTGCGCCGACATCTGCCCGATGGATTGCATCACCTTCACCGGTAACGGTGAGGAAAGCGACTTGCGCCAGCGCCTGAAGGCGCCCTCGCCGCATCCGGACCAGGATCTCTACGTCTCCTCGGATCTCAAGACCGGGCGCGTGATGGTGAAGGACGAGGACGTCTGCCTGCATTGCGGGCTGTGCGCCGAGCGTTGTCCCACCGGCGCCTGGGACATGCAGAAATATTTCATCGAGATGACCCACGCAGGTTCGACATGCCCGACAAGAAGCCGCTCAGCAGCGTAAACGACTTCGTCGTCCGCTTCGCCAACGTCAACGGCTCGGGTTCGGCCAGCGCCAACGAGATGTTCGCGCGCGCGATCCTGCGCCACGGCGTTCCGGTGTCTCCGCGCAACATCTTCCCCTCCAACATCCAGGGCCTGCCGACCTGGTACGAGGTGCGGGTCACCGAAGACGGCCATCTCGGCGCCCGCGGCGGCGTCGACATGATGGTCGCCATGAATCCGCAGACCTGGGACAAGGACGTCGCCGGCATCGAGCCGGGCGGCTATTTGTTCTACGATTCCACCAAGCCGATGCCGTCGACGAAATTCCGCGACGACATCACCGTGATCGGCGTCCCCTTAACCGCCATCACCAACTCGACCTATACCGATCCGCGCCAGCGCCAGCTGTTCAAGAACATCATCTATCTCGGCGCGCTCTCGGCGCTGCTCGACATGGACCCGAAGCTGATCGAGCAACTGATCGGCGAGCAGTACAAGGGCAAGGAGAAACTGCTTTCCTCCAACGTCCACGCGCTGCATCTCGGCCGCGACTGGGCGCTGCAAAACCTGAAATGCCCGATCGGGCTACGGGTCAAGAAGTCCGACAAGGTCGGCGACCGCATCTTCATCGAGGGCAACAGCGCCGCCGCGCTCGGCGCGGTCTATGGCGGCGCCACGGTCTGTGCCTGGTATCCGATCACGCCGTCCTCATCCGTGGCGGAAGCTTTCACCGCCCATTGCAAGAAGTACCGGCACGATCCGGAGACGGGCAAAGCCAAATACGCCATCGTGCAGGGCGAGGACGAGCTGGCCTCGATCGGCATCGTGATCGGCGCGTCCTGGAACGGCGCACGCGCCTTCACCGCGACCTCCGGCCCCGGCATCTCCCTGATGACCGAGTTCATCGGTCTCTCGTACTTTGCCGAGATCCCGGCCGTGATCATGAACATCCAGCGCGCCGGCCCCTCGACGGGCATGCCGACCCGCACCCAGCAATGCGACATCATCGCCTGCGCCTATGCTTCGCACGGCGACACCAAGCATGTGCTGCTATTCCCCGAAGATCCCGCGGAGGCCTTCGAATTCGCGGCCTCCGCCTTCGATCTCGCCGAGCGGCTGCAGACCACGATCTTCCTGATGCTCGACCTCGACATCGGCATGAACCATCGGCTCTGTCGCCCGCTGAAGTGGGATGATGCCAAGCAGTACGACCGCGGCAAGGTGATGACCGCTGAGATGCTGGAAGAGGGACGCGACTTCGGCCGCTATCTCGACGTCGACGGCGACGGCATTCCCTACCGCACCTATCCCGGCACGCACCCGACCAAGGGCTCCTATTTTACCCGCGGCACCTCGCGTGACCGCTATGCGCGTTACTCCGAGGAAGGCTCCGTCTACGCCGACAACATGCAGCGCCTGATGCGCAAGTTCGAGACGGCGCAGGATCTGGTGCCGCGGCCGCTGCAGGCCAATGCGGAGCGGCCGACCAAATATGGCGTGATCTATTTCGGCTCCACCTCGCCGGCGATGGACGAGGCGATCGGCCTCTTGGAAGCGCGCGGACATCAGCTCGACCGGATGCGCATCCGCGCCTTCCCGTTCCACTCGAGTGTGGCGAGCTTCCTCGCCGAGCACGACTTCGTCTACGTGGTCGAGCAGAACCGCGACAGCCAGCTGCGCCAGCTCATCGTCAACGAGAACGGCATCGATCCCGTCCGCCTTGTGCCGATCGTGCATTATGACGGTTCGCCGATCACCGCCCGCTTCATCGCAAAAGCCATTGGCGACCATCAGGATCACCTCAAGGTGACCCCGCTCCGCAAGGCCGTGTCATGACCTACATCGCAAAACCGAAATTCCATCATCCGAGCCTGAAGAAGAACGAGCTCGGCTACACGCATCGCGACTACGAGGGCAAGATCTCGACGCTGTGCGCCGGTTGCGGCCACGATTCGATCACGGCCTCGATCATCGAGGCCTGCTACGAGCTCTCGATCGAGCCGCACCGGGTGGCGAAGATTTCCGGCATCGGCTGCTCGTCGAAGACGCCGGACTATTTCCTCGGCAATTCGCACGGTTTCAATTCCGTGCACGGCCGCATGCCCAGCGTACTGACCGGCGCCAATCTCGCCAACCGCGATTTGATCTATCTCGGCGTTTCCGGCGATGGCGATTCCGCATCGATCGGCTTCGGCCAGTTCGCGCATTCGATCCGGCGCGGCGTCAACATGACCTATATCGTCGAGAACAATGGCGTCTACGGCCTGACCAAGGGCCAGTTCTCGGCGACTGCCGACCGCGGCTCGAAGTCCAAGAAGGGCGTCACCAACACCGACAACGCCATCGACCTCGTCGCGATCGCGCTGCAACTCGGCGCCACCTTCGTCGCGCGCTCCTTCTCGGGCGACAAGACCCAGCTGGTGCCGCTGATCGCGGCCGCGATCCGCCACAAGGGTGCGTCCTTCATCGACGTCATCAGTCCCTGCATCGCCTTCAACAACCACGCCGGCTCGACCAAGAGTTTTGATTATGTCCGCGAGCACAACGACGCGGTGAACCGGCTCGACGTGCTGGTCGGCCGCGACCCGATCGCCGTGGATTACGCGCCGGGCACGGTGCAAATGGTCGAGCAGCACGACGGCAGCAAGATCGCGCTGCGCAAGATCGACGCGGATTACGATCCGCACGACCGGTTGGGGGCCCAGACCTTCCTCGCAAGGCATGCCGCCAAGGGACAGATCGTCACCGGGCTGCTCTACGTCGACCCGGACGCGGAAGATCTGCACGAGCATCTCAACACGGTCGAGACGCCACTGAACAGGCTGGAGGCGGACACTCTCTGCCCGGGCTCGGCGGTGCTGGACAAGATCAACGCCAGCCTGCGCTGATCGTTTACTTCCGCGCCGAAGCCGGCGGTCTGACGCGCACCGTGATCTTGTCCGACACGACAGGCGGCTCGAACGGATAGTGCTTCGCATCGCCCAGCACAAGCTGGAGCGTGTGCGTGCCGGGCGGAAGCTCGAGGAGGGTTTCAGTCTGCCCAGCCCCGAAATGCAGGTGCGACTTGTCCTGCGGGATCGGCTCCTTGGAATCGATGGGCTCGTTGACGTCGACCAAGAGATGGTGATGACCGGCATTCTGGTACTCGTCGCCGGCATGCGTCACGCCCATGTTGCGCAAGCCGAACCGGACCCAGAAACCACCGCGAACTTTCTGCCCGTCATGTGGCGTGATGAAATAGAGCTTCGCGTCCTTCGGCGCGGACTTGCCTTGCGAGTTGGCCGCGCCCGAATGCAATGCAATTGCGGCCGCCAGCGCCACACAGGAAATGATCCTCATCAATTCTACTCCAGCACTTAAAGACTGAGCGCGACACGGAATCCATGCGTGGGGTAACGGACATTGGTGTCGTAACCATCGCGATTGGACGGTCGCACATATCTCGAATCATTTTTCCAAGAGCCCGAACGGAGGACGTGCGAGGAGCAGTCGCTGCCGGTCCACGCGGAGCCATCGCTCGGCGCCCCCTGATAGGTCCTGTGCCAGCAGTCCTCGACCCACTGGTCGATGCCGCCGCCCATGTCATAGAGCCCGAATTGATTAGGCTTGAAGCTGCCGACCTTGGCCGGCTGCTCGGCCGCAAGATCACCGCAATCCTTGCAGCCGACCATACCCGGTTGGAGCTTGTCGCCCCACCAGTACTTGCTCTGCGTTCCGCCGCGCGCCGCATATTCCCATTCGGCTTCGGTCGGAAGCCGGTAGGGCTTCTTCGCCGCCTGCGCGAGCCAGACGACATATTGCTGCGCGTCGGCCCAGCTCACATTGCTGACCGGGGCATTGTCCTTGCCGATGGCCGTGAATGCGCACCCCTTTGCAGCTGCACATTCGTTCCATTCCCGCACGGTGACCGGGTATTTTCCGATCGAGAACGGCTTGATCGTGACTTGGTGAACGGGTCGCTCGGTCGGATCATCATTGCTTCCCATCGCGAAACTGCCGCCGCGAATGGCGATCATCTCGGGTTCGGGAGGCGGCGCCGCCGATGGGCTGGGCGCCGGCGGTGAAGGCGACGAAGCCAATGACGGAGATGGTTGCGGCGTCTGCGTCGCCGCCTCGCTTGGCAGCGGCCGCGGACTCGGTGAAGCGGCAGGAGAAGCGGCTGGCACGGCTGCCTGTTCTCCCATCCTGCCGGGCTGCGCCAGCAAATACCAGAGCACGCCCGCGGCCATCATCATCACTGTGATGGCCAGCAGAAAGATCAGGGCGTTCTCACGTCGGCTCCTCGTTTTGCCAACGGCATCCGCGTCCGGCAGCACGCGATAGACGCGCACAGGATCGGTGATGTTCTTGACTTTGCGGTCGCCGAGCGACTCATAGCCGCATACCACCTTGTGCTTAATCTGCTCGTAGATCGCGCCTGAGATATAGACCTGACCGGGCTCGGCAATGCCCTCAATGCGTGTGGCGATGTTGACGCCGTCGCCGTAGACATCGTCCGGCTCCACGATCACGTCGCCGAGATTGACGCCAATTCGGTATTCGAGCCGCGAATGCTTCGGAAGCGAGGCGTTGCGGCCGATCAGGTTCTGCTGGATGACGATACTGCATCGAACGGCCTCGACAGGGCTATCGAAAATGGCAATGAAGCCATCGCCCGTTGTCTTCACCAGAGCACCATGGTGCTCGACGATGCTGGGCTGAATGAGATCCCGCTCGATCCGCTTGACGCGGACATGCGTCCCCTCCTCGTCAGCTTGCATCATGCGGCTGTAGGAAGCGATGTCACCGACAATGATCGCAGCGAGACGACGGGGCATAAGACCGTGTGGAGGCGGCCCATCCTGATCGCCGGATTTGAAGTTGCGAATTTCGCCCATCGCGGGGGACTCCACATACTGACAAGGCAGCCTCAGCTTACGACTGCCAAACGTGGTCGTCTGTGAAGGCTATCACATTGACGAACCGAGACAATGTCAGGGCAACGGGCGGCATCGAGTTCCGAGGAATCAAGGCGCTCCGCCGCTTGAACCTTCTTGATCCCCTCTGTGACTAAGGCTCGGCCTGAACTCGCGATGGCCGCTGGAGCGACTTGGGACGGTTGAACGCGGGGCACCGCGCCTGCGTCTAACAGACAGCAGCTCTGTCCTGCCGCGATAGAAATCGCCACGCGCTCGAGGCCGTCATGAAGCTCTCCATCTTTGCTGCCGTCATTTTGGCTGCGCTGACCAGCGCCGCCGTGGCCGAGGAAGGTGATGACATTCGTGAGGCCAGCAAGGCCGAAGCCGAAACCTTCAACATGCGCATGTATTCGGGCGTGCCCGGCAACAAGGCCTACGCCTGCTTCGTCCGCCGCTACGATGCCGATCATCTGGCGCGGCACCCGAAGCAGAAGGTCGCCGCGATGAAGCTGCTGATCTCCGCAGAGGTCGACAAGGAGGACAAGGAGCTGCACAACTCCTTCCGTCTCGGCTTCAGGTACCGTCACCGCAGCGGCGATTTCGACTCCAGCGGCTCGTGCAACCACGCCGTGTTCACCAGGAACGGCAGCGAGGTGCGCCTCGGCTGCGGCGTCGACTGCGAGGGCGGTGGCATCGGCGTCGCGCTGTCGAAGGACGACAAGTCGGCGATCGTGCGACTCGAACGGGTGCGAGTCTGGCAGAACAACAAGCCGGACGACGATGCCGAGCAATCGCTGGTGGCCGGCGCCGATGACAAGATTTTTCGCCTCGACCGCACCGACAATAGCGAATGCGCCTCGCTGGTAACCGACCGCAAGGAACTCGCAGCGCTGCGCCACAAATGATATCTGTCCGGCGAACTGGGATCAGTCGAAGGAGGTCGCCATGAATCGCCGGAACATCTTGTGGAGCGCCGTTTCGGCTTTGGGCGCAGCGTTTGGCGCCTCGCGTGCACGAGCCGCCACCGAAGCCAGCGCGGGCAACAAGCTGAAGGTCGTCTATCACCTCAGCGACGCCGAGAAGGTCAATTTCGTGCTCGGCAACATCCAGAACCACATCGACGGCGTCGGCGGCCCCGAGCACGTCACGCTCGCGCTGGTGATCCACGGTCCCGCGCTGAAGGCATTCCACGGGGCGCAGGCCAACCCCGATGTCAGCAAGCGGGTCGGCGAATTCTCCAAGGGCGGCGTCGAGCTCGCCGCTTGCGGCAACACGATGAAGGCGCAGAACGTCACGCTGGCGGATCTGCTGCCCGGCTTTGTCAGTGCTGAGAACGGCGGCGTGGTTCGCTTGGCCGAGCTGCAGTCGCAGGGGTATTTGTATCTGCGGCCGTAGCAGTGCGCGCCGCGGCGCGACATTCTCCGTCATTGCGAGGAGCCCTTGCGACGAAGCAATCCAGACTGTCTCTGAGGAGGAAGCCTGGATTGCTTCGCTGCGCTCGCAATGACCCGGAGTAACATCGGGTGCCACACCTTCCAATCCCGCTTGACTCACCCATAACTCTACGGTTATGAGTCAATCCATAACTTCCTGGTTATGGATCTCCATGTCCCCCGCCCCCGATCTCCTGTTCAGGACGCTCGCCGACCCCACAAGGCGGGCGATTTTCGAGCGGCTGTGCCGCGACGGCGAGCAGACGGTCGGGGCACTGACGGCGCTATCGGGCGTTTCGCAGCCTGCGGTTTCGAAACATCTCGGCGCGCTGAAGCAGGCCGGCCTCGTACGTGACCGCCATGAAGGACGGCAGACCCATTACAGCGCGCTGCCCGGCGCGCTCGATCCGCTGATCGACTGGACCAGCCAGATGGCCGGCTTCTGGCAGAGGCGGCTCGACGCGCTCGACGATCTCCTGAAGAGGATGGACCAATGACTGAAGCCTCAAGCCAGACGCGCTCCGTGGTCGTCGAGCGCGAATTCGCCTTTCCGCCCGAGCGGCTCTGGCGCGCGCTGACGCAGCCGCATCTGATCGAGGAATGGCTGATGAAGAACGACTTCAAGCCATCAGTCGGTCATCGTTTCAATCTGCGCGGCGAATGGGGCGGCGTGCTGGACTGCGAGGTGCTCACCATCGAGCCGCAGAAGAGCCTCGCCTACACCTGGAATTTCTCGCATGAGGATTCCGCCTTCGATCTCAAGAGCGTCGTGACCTTCACGCTCACGCCGACGAGCGCGGGCACGCATTTGCGCGTGGAGCAGGCGGGCTTCGGCCCGACGCAAAAGCAGGCCTATGGCGGCGCGCATGCCGGCTGGAAGCAGTTCTTCAACAAGCTGGACGAGGTGCTGGCGCGCGCTGACTAGCTCCGCCGGCGTCCATTCCGATCAATCTCAAAGGAGGTCTCTAGTGAGCACGCATATGTGGGTTCGGCAGATTCATCGCTGGCTGTCGATGGCTTTCACGCTCGCGGTCATCGCCAACATCGTGGCGATGACCATGCAGGTCCAGGCCGTCTGGATCGGTTTCCTGGCGCTGGTCCCGCTGATCCCGCTGCTCGCGACCGGGCTCTATCTGTTCGCGAAGCCCTATCTCGACCAGCGCGATGGCGTGCGACGCGAGGCGAGATCATGAAGAAGGCGATGGCGAAGAAGAGCGGCGCAAAGGGCGCGAATGGGCCGTCGCCCTCCAAAATGATCGACGGCAGGATCAAGGAGCTCGGCGATTGGCGCGGCGAGATGCTGGGGCGGATTCGCGGCCTGATCAAGCAGGCCGATCCTGATGTGGTCGAGGAGTGGAAATGGCGCGGCGTTCCCGTATGGGAGCACGACGGCATCATCTGCACCGGCGAGACCTACAAGGCGGTGGTGAAGATGACCTTCGCCAATGGCGCGGCGCTGGAGGATCCGGCCGGTCTGTTCAATTCCAGCCTCGACGGAAATGTGCGCCGCGCGATCGATATTCGCGAAGGCGAGAAGATCGACGAGAAGGCATTGAAGGCGCTGATCCGCGCGGCGGTGGAGTTGAATGTGAGCAAGAAGAAATCGGCGAAGAAGAAAGCATGATGAGCTGAAGATCGAATTCGGCGGCAGCAACGCTCTCTCCGTTCCCTGCCCCACAAGGGTGGAGGGAACGCACCTGCTTCGGAGCGCGGGTCGGGGCGCTCATCAGGCGTTCGGTCTAGCCGACCGCCTCACGCCACCGCGGCGGGGATCGGGCGCGGGCTGACGACGTATTCGCGCATGACCTTGTCGTTGGCATCGACCTCGATCAGCGCGACGTCGTAGGTCCAGAGATCGGCCAGATGCTGCAGCACCCGCTTGGCATCGGTCTCGTTGAGCTGCGAGCCCTTGATGACGTGATGATGCAGGATCAGGCGGCGGTCGCCGGAGAGATCGACGTCGACCACCTCGATATTGGCGTCGATGAAGCCGACATCGTGCTGCCGCGCCAGCTCGCGGCGCACGCGGCGGAAGCCGCGCTCGTCATGGATGGCATCGACCCGGATACCGGCGCGCTCCTCGGGATCGTCATGCAGGTGGAACATGCGGAAGTGCCGCATCAACTTCGGGCTCAGGAACTGCGCGATGAAGCTTTCGTCGCGATAGTTGGCCCAGACGTCGCGCAGCACGCCCATCACGTCGTTCTTGCCGGCAATGTCAGGGAACCACTCGCGGTCCTCATCTTCCGGTCGGGTGACGATGCGCTCGATATCCTGCATCACGGCAAAGCCGAGCGCATAGGGATTGAAGCCGGAGAAGCGCTGATCGTCGAATTCGGGCTGGAACACCACGTTGGTGTGCGATCCCAGGAACTCGAGGAAATTGCCGTCGCTGATGCGGCCCTGCTGATGCAGCTTGGTCATGATGCGATAGTGGACGTAGGTCGCCGTCCCCTCGTTCATCACCTTGGTCTGGCTCTGCGGATAGAAATATTGCGCGATGTGGCGGACTATGCGCAGCAGCTCGCGCTGCCACGGTGCCAGGCGCGGCGCACTCTTCTCCAGGAAGTAGAGCAGGTTTTCCTGCGGCAGGCCGAGCAGCTTGCGGCGGCGCTCGATGCTGAGCGCGGTCCGGCTCTTGGCAGCGCCCTTGGGCACGGTGCGCCAGAGGTCGTTGAAGACCTCCTCCTCGTGCTGACGGCGGCGCCCTGCCCGCTTCTCCTCGGCCCGCAGATCAAGCTTCTTCTTGCCGGGATAGCGGTCGATGCCGTGCGACATCAGCGCGTGCGCGGCATCGAGCGTGCGCTCGACCTCGACGCGGCCGTAGCGATCCTCGCACTGCATGACATACGTCTTGGCGAAGTCGAGATAATCCAGGATGCCGTCGGCGTCGGTCCACTGCTTGAACAGATAATTGTTCTTGAAGAAGTGGTTGTGGCCAAAAGCGGCGTGGGCGATCACCAGCGTCTGCATCGTCGCCGTGTTCTCCTCCATCAGATAGGAGATGCAAGGCGAGGAGTTGATCACGATCTCATAGGCGAGCCCCATCAGGCCCTTGCGATAGGACGCCTCGTGGTACGCAAAATGCTTGCCGAACGACCAGTGCTTGTAGAACAGCGGCATGCCGACCGACGAATACGCATCCAGCATCTGCTCGGCGGTGATGACCTCGATCTGGTTCGGATAGACGTCGAGCCCGAGATCTTTCAGCGCCACCTCCTCGCAGGCATCGGTGATGCGCTGCAGGGTGTGGAAATCCCAATCCGCGCCTTCGAACAATCGTTCCGTCATGGAGCGGCCTTCTCCTGGGCAGTTTCGCGACGCTGAAACAAATCGTGGAACACCGGAAAGATCTCGCTGCGTTCCGAGACCTTGCGCATCGAGAGCGGTGCGCCGCTGTTGCGCAGACGCTCATAGAGGGTCCAGAGCGATGAGTCGGAGAGATCGAAGGCGCTGCCGCCTGATTCCCCAACCTCGAGATAGGCAAAGAACTGGCAGACCGGCAAAATCTTGTCGGTCAGCAGCATGCCCGTGAGCTCGCCGTCGGAATAGGAATTGTCGCCGTCGGAAGCTTGCGCGGCATAGATGTTCCAGTCCGACGGGTTGAAACGCTCGCGCACGATCTCGTGCATAGCCTGCAGCGCGCTGGAGACCAGCGTGCCGCCCGAGGCCGGACCGTAGAAGAAGGTCTGCTCGTCGACCTCCTCGGCGCGGTCGGTGTGGCGGATGAAAACGATCTCGACATGCTTGTAGCGGCGCTTGAGGAACACGTAGAGCAGCATGTAGAAGCGCTTGGCGAGATCCTTCATGTGCTCGGACATCGAGCCCGACACGTCCATCAGGCAGAACATCACGGCCTGCGCCACGGGCTTGGGCACCGTCTCGAAGCGGCGGTAGCGGATGTCGAGCGGATCGATGAAGGGAATGCGCTTGGTCTTCGCTTTCAGCTTTTCCAGCTGGGCGAGCAGCACCTCACGCTCGTCCTCGTCGGTGCATGCGGCGATCGCGGCTTCCAGCTCCTCGATCTCCTCCTTGCGGGGACGCCTGAGCGCGATACGGCGCGCCAGCGCGAGCTTCACCGTCCGGCTCACCGAGATGTTGGCGGGCGAGCCCGACGTGGTGTAGCCGGCGCGCTGAATGCCCTCGCTCTCGGTATGCGCGATCTTGCGCTTGGCAAGATCCGGCAGTTCGAGATCGTCGAGGAAGAGATCGACGAACTCGTCACGGCTCAGCACGAAACGGAACGCGTCCTCGCTGTCGCCTTCGCCCGGGCCCGAATCCTTGGCACTGCCCTGGCCGGAGCGCTGGAGATAGTCGCCCTCGATGAACTTCTTGTTGCCGGGCAACACCATGTCGCGCGTTCCGCCTTCGCGGCGGAAGCGCGGCTCGTGCATGCCGTCGAGGGGAATCGTGACTTCCCCCCCCTCCAGGACGTCCTTGATGTCGCGTTCCTGCGAGGTCTTCTTGACGGCGCCCTGCACCAGGGACTTGGCCCGACGCAAGAACCGCTGGCGGTTCTCAAGACTCTTGCCGCCTGGATTCAGGCGCCTGTCAATAATGTGAATGGGCACTTTACCATTCGCCTCCCATTCCGCCTCAACCGGCCTGCTTCACGCGCATGTACCATTCGACGAGCCGGCGAACCTGACGCTCGGTGTAGCCGCGCTCCACCATGCGTGCGACGAATTCGCCATGCTTCTTCTCCGTCTCGCCGTCCTTCTTCGACCCGAAGGAGATGACCGGAAGCAGGTCCTCGACCTGGGAGAATATCCTCTTTTCGATCACGTCGCGAATCTTCTCGTAGGAGGTCCAGGTCGGATTCTTGCCGCCGTTCTGGGCCCGCGATCGTAACGAGAATTTGACGACCTCGTTGCGGAAGTCCTTGGGGTTGGCGATGCCCGCCGGTTTCTCGATTTTCGTCAGCTCCTGGTTCAAAAGCTCGCGATCGAGCAGCTGGCCGGTGTCGGGATCCTTGAAGTCCTGGTCCTCGATCCAGGCGTCGGCATAGTCGACGTAGCGATCGAACAGGTTCTGGCCGTAATCCGAGTAGGATTCCAGATAGGCCTTCTGGATCTCGTTGCCGATGAACTCGGCATAACGCGGCGCGAGATCCGCCTTGATGAATTCGAGATAGCGCTTCTCGACTTCCTCCGGCAGTTGCTCGCGTTTGATCGACTGCTCCAGCGCGTACATCAGGTGCACGGCGTCGGCGGCGACTTCCTGCGGATCGTGGTTGAAAGTGGCAGCCAGGATCTTGAAGGCGAAGCGCGTGGAGACACCGTCCATGCCCTCGTCGACGCCGGCGGCGTCGCGATATTCCTGGACGCTGCGCGCCTTCGGATCGGATTCCTTCAGGCTCTCGCCGTCGTAAACCCGCATCTTGGCGAACACCGTGGAATTCTCGTGCTTGCGCAGGCGAGACATCACCGAGAATCGCGCCAGCGTCTCCAGCGTCGAGGGCGCGCAAGGCGCCGCCGCCAGCTCGGAGCCCTGGATCAGCTTCTCGTAGATCTTCTGCTCCTCCGTGATCCGCAGGCAGTACGGCACCTTGATCACGCAGATGCGGTCGATGAAGGCCTCGTTGTTCTTGTTGGCCTTGAAGCTCGACCACTCCGCTTCGTTGGAATGCGCGAGGATGACGCCGGTGAAGGGAATGGCGCCGATATTCTCGGTGCCGATGTAGTTGCCTTCCTGCGTCGCGGTCAGCAGCGGGTGCAGCATCTTGATCGGCGCCTTGAACATCTCGACGAACTCGAGCACGCCCTGGTTGGCGCGATTGAGGCCGCCGGAATAGCTGTAGGCGTCGGGATCATTCTGCGCGTAGGTCTCGAGCTTGCGGATGTCGACCTTGCCGACCAGCGAGGAGATGTCCTGGTTGTTCTCGTCACCGGGCTCGGTCTTGGAGACTGCGATCTGGCGCAGCCGCGACGGCTGAATCTTGGCGACGCGGAACTGCGAGATGTCCCCGCCGAAGGCTTCGAGCCGCTTGTAGCACCACGGGCTCATCAGGCCGGTGAGACGCCGGCGCGGAATGCCGTACTTCTCCTCCAGCATCGGCCCGAGGTTATCCGGATCGAACAGGCTGAGCGGGCTCTCGAACACGGGCGAGAGCTCGTCGCCGGCCTTGAGCACGTAGATCGGATGCACTTCCATCAGCGACTTCAGGCGCTCGGCGAGCGAGGATTTGCCGCCGCCGACCGGTCCGAGCAGATAGAGGATCTGCTTGCGCTCTTCGAGGCCCTGCGCCGCATGGCGGAAGAAACCAACGATGCGCTCGATGGTTTCTTCCATGCCGTAGAAGCCGGCGAAGGCCGGATAGGTGCGGATCGTGCGGTTCAAAAAAATACGGCCAAGGCGTGGGTCCTTGGCCGTGTCAATCGTCTGGGGGTCACCGATCGCTGCTAGCAGTCGTTCGGCCGCGTTCGCGTATTTCATGGGATCGCTTCGACACGATTCCAGATATTCCGCCATCGACATGTCGTGCTGGCTTCTCGCCTCGAACGACCGAGCGAAAGCGTTGAATAGAGAATCGTTATACATGATCCCTCTCCGCGTGAGTTCCGCTACAAGCTGAAACGAAAGCAGTTACCGGACCGTTCCTCAGGCCGTTTCGAATCAGCGTGAGCACATGACGATCATTGGACACCCGGGTGCCAACACGACGCAACGCACAACGTAGGCAGTCGCTGAGTTACGAACAGGCACCTGCCCGTAATTTGTGCGAATCTCCGTCTATATTGGCTCATTTCCAGAAATTGTCACTTGGTCGCAACATCCGGGCGTTACCGGGGATGCGTCCATCCGGCACCGCAGCATAGCGATCCGCGAGCGGCGATCTTATGACGCTTGTACGGCGAAGCTTTGAGCGCCGCCTTGGGTGCCGCGGTCATCTTCCTGCTGCAATGCGGCGCGCGGACTGCCGGCAGCATTGTGACAGTCGCGACAAGCGCGCAACACTGTATCAAAATCGGCCGCCAGGCCCTCCGACCGGATGACGATGCGACCGTCCTGCGCGCAACCGGCCAAGGTGCGGATGCTGTAGAGCTGCCGCTGCAAGCCCGGCGTCGGCGTCAGCACGATCATCTTGTGGCCGCCGCATTCTTCAGCCGAAATCTCCGCAATCGAATCCCACGGCAGAAATTCATTGCCGATGCGGAGATCACGGATGCCGTAGGGGGTGACCACCACCACGGCTCCCCGCTTGGCCGGGAGCATCCAGATCAGCCGGATGGTCACCAGGGCGAAAATCACGACGCCGGCAAATCCGACCATCGTGTCGTACTCGCCAAGACCATCCCACCAGTCGAAGGCGAGGCTCGCGCTGAGCAGCGTCATCGCAAAGCCCGCCGCGACCAGCAGTCGCAGCGAGGTCGTACACGGACCGATTTCGAGATCGTGCGATGCGTCTACGCATCCGGCCGGCGCGACCGGCGGCGGACTGTTGGCGACGGCGAAGGCGACACCGTCATTTTGAGCCTGCATGCTTTCCCCCAGCATGGCCATTCGCGGCCGAGCCACGATACACCAGACAGACCGCAATCCGCTGATGGCACTCCACGCAGCCACTGGCTCACAAAACGAAGCGGCCGACGTTACGCAACGAGACCCGGCCGAACCTTCGGCCGCGACTTTTTACGCAACAAGGGCTACTCCCGTCCGGATCGCCATGATCGCGACGGAGTTACACTGGAGGGTATGACGCCTGTACCCTTGATTGGTTCCCTCCCGGGAGCATGTAAGTTAGAGGATAGCGCGTCAGGACCGGCGCGGAAACCCCTCGCCCGCAGGCTTGGAGATAAATAAGCATCATGAATCCCGTCAAAGAACTGGAAAAGCACGGCCAGGCCGTCTGGCTGGACTTCCTCGCTCGTGGCTTCATCGCCAAGGGCGACCTGAAGCGGCTGATCGACACCGACGGCGTCAAGGGCGTCACCTCCAATCCCTCGATCTTCGAGAAGGCGATCGGCAGCTCGGACGAATACGACGCCCCGATCGGCAAGGCGCTGAAGCGCGGCGACCGGGCCGTGGCCGACCTGTTCGAGGCCGTCGCGGTCGAGGACATCCAAAACGCAGCCGACGTGCTGCGCCCGGTCTATGACCGCCTCAAGGGTGGCGACGGCTATGTCAGCCTGGAGGTCTCGCCCTATCTCGCCATGGACACCGCAGGCACGGTCACTGAAGCGCGGCGGCTCTGGAAGGACGTTGGCCGCAAGAACCTGATGGTGAAGGTGCCGGCGACGCCCGAGGGCCTGCCGGCGATCGAGACGCTCATCGGCGACGGGATCAGCATCAACATCACGCTGCTGTTTTCCAAGACGGTCTACCTGGAGGTGGCCGAAGCCTACATCGCCGGCCTCGAAAAACACGTCGCCGGCGGCGGCGATCCCTCTCACGTCGCGAGCGTGGCGAGCTTCTTCGTCAGCCGCATCGACTCGGTGGTCGACAAGCAGCTCGACGAGAAGATCGCCCGCGCCAACGATCCCAGCGAGAAGGAGCGGCTCGCCGCGCTCAAGGGCAAGGTCGCGATCGCCAACGCCAAGGTCGCCTACCAGGACTACAAGCGCCTGTTCTCGGGTCCGCGCTGGGACAAGCTCGCGGCCAGGGGCGCCAAGCCGCAGCGCATGCTGTGGGCCTCGACCGGCACCAAGAACAAGGATTACAGCGACGTCCTCTATGTCGAAGAATTGATCGGCCCCGACACCATCAACACCGTGCCGCCGGCGACGCTGGACGCGTTCCGCGACCACGGCAAGCCGCGCGACAGCCTTGAAGAGAATGTCGATGACGCCAGGCGCGTGCTGGAAGAGCTCGAGCGCTCCGGCATCTCGCTCGACGCCATCACCGAGGAGCTGGTCAAGGACGGCGTCAAGCTGTTCGCCGACGCCGCCGACAAGCTCTATGGCGCGGTTGCCCACAAGCGCACAACCGTGCTCGGGCCCGCGATCGACCGCCAGCTGCTCTCGCTCGGCGACGGGCTCGGCAAGGCCGTGGCCAAGGGTACCGAGGAATGGCGCGCATCGGCAAAGATCCGCAGGCTCTGGCAGCGCGACAAGTCGGTGTGGACCGGCGCGGACGAGGACAAATGGCTGGGCTGGCTCGACAGCGCAGCCAAGGCCGACGTGGCCGATTATGAGGACTATGCGGGTCGGGTGAAGGGCCAGAAATTCTCCGACGCCGTCGTGCTCGGCATGGGCGGATCGAGCCTCGGCCCTGAGGTGTTGGCCGAGACTTTTGGCAAGAAGCCGGGCTTCCCGAAGCTGCACGTGCTGGATTCCACCGATCCGGCGCAGGTGCGGGCGATGGAAGCCAGGATCGACATCGCCAACACCGTGTTCATCGTGTCGAGCAAGTCCGGCGGCACCACCGAGCCGAACGCGATGAAGGACTATTTTCATGAGCAGGTTGCCAAGGCGGTCGGGCCGAAGGTGAAGACCGGCCATCGCTTCATCGCGGTGACCGATCCGGGCTCGTCGCTGGAGAAGGCGGCCAAGAGCCTCAACTACGCCCGCATCTTCCATGGCGAGCCCTCGATCGGTGGACGCTACTCCGTGCTCTCGCCGTTCGGCCTGGTGCCGGCGGCAACGGCAGGCATCGACGTCAAGACCTTCGTCAAGCATGCGCTTGCGATGGCCCGTTCCTGTGGACCGGATGTGCCGCCGAGTGAAAATCCGGGTGTGCAGCTCGGCCTCGCCATCGGCCTTGCCGGCCTCGAAGGCCGCGACAAGGTGACGATCCTGTCGTCTAAGAAGATCACCGATTTCGGCGCCTGGGCCGAGCAGCTGATCGCGGAATCGACCGGCAAGGAGGGCAAGGGCCTGATCCCGATCGAAGGCGAGCCGCTGGGCGACCCCTCAGTCTACGGCAACGACCGCTTCTTCATCGACATCCGCATCGAGGGCGAGGCGGACGCTGCCCATGACTCCAAGCTTGCCGCGATCGAAGCGGCCGGCCACCCCGTGGTACGCATCGTCATGAAGTCGATCGACCATCTCGGCCAGGAGTTCTTCCGCTTCGAGATGGCGACCGCGGTGGCGGGCTCGATCCTCGGCATCAACCCGTTCGACCAGCCGGACGTGGAGGCCGCCAAGATCAAGACCCGCGAGCTCACCGCGTCGTTCGAGAAGACCGGCGCGCTGCCGACCGAGGAGCCGGTGGTCAGCACGGATGAAGCCGATCTCTACACCGACGAGGCCAACGCAACGGCGCTGCGCGCCGCCGGCGCCAATGGCGATCTCACTTCCTGGCTGAAGGCGCATCTCTCCCGCTCGGGCGAAGGCGACTATGTCGCCCTGCTCGGCTATATCGCACGTGACAAGATCACGATCGATGCACTCCAGGCCATGCGACTGGAAGTGCGCGAGAAGCGTCAGGTCGCGACCTGCGCCGAATTCGGGCCACGCTTCCTGCACTCGACCGGGCAGGCCTACAAGGGCGGGCCCGACAGCGGCGTATTCCTTCAGATCACGGCCGACGATGCCAAGGATCTTCCGGTGCCTGGCCAAAAGGCGAGCTTCGGTGTGATCAAGGCGGCGCAGGCGCGCGGCGATTTCGACGTGCTCACCGAACGCGGCCGGCGCGCGCTGCGCGTCCATCTCAAGGGCGGGCTCAAGAAGGGTCTTGCGGCCCTCAATGCGGCGCTCAACGACGCACTGAACTAAGGGAATATTGCAAATGCAACTCGGCATGATCGGCCTCGGCCGGATGGGCGGCAACATCGTTCGCCGCCTGATGCGCCAAGGACATTCGACCGTGGTCTATGACAAGGACGCCAAGGCCGTCGCTGGCCTTGCCGCCGACGGCGCAGTCGGCTCGGCGACGCTCGAGGAATTCATCTCGAAACTCGAGCGTCCCCGCACCGCCTGGGTGATGCTGCCTGCGGGGCACATCACCGAGACGACGATCGAGACGATTGCGGGCGTGATGCAGGACGGCGACGTCATCATCGACGGCGGCAACACCTTCTGGCAGGACGACGTTCGCCGCGGCAAGGCACTGAAGGCGCGCGGCATCCATTATGTCGACGTCGGCACATCCGGCGGTGTCTGGGGCCTCGACCGCGGCTATTGCATGATGATCGGCGGCGAGAAGCAGGTCGTCGACCGCCTCGATCCGATCTTCGCTGCGCTCGCGCCCGGCGCCGGCGACATTCCGCGCACGGAAGGACGCGAGGGCCGCGATCCCCGCATCGAGCAGGGCTACATCCATGCCGGACCCGTCGGCGCCGGCCATTTCGTCAAGATGATCCACAACGGCATCGAATACGGCCTGATGCAGGCCTATGCGGAAGGTTTCGACATTCTCAAGAATGCCAACATCGAGGCGCTGCCGGCGGATCACCGCTACGACTTCGATCTCGCCGACATCGCCGAGGTGTGGCGGCGTGGCTCGGTGATCCCGTCCTGGCTGCTCGACCTCACCTCAACCGCGCTCGCCGACAGTCCGGCGCTCGCCGAATATTCCGGCTTTGTCGAAGATTCCGGCGAGGGACGCTGGACCGTGAATGCGGCGATCGACGAGGCCGTGCCGGCCGAGGTCCTCACCGCGGCACTTTACACGCGTTTCCGTTCCCGCAAGGACCACACCTTCGCCGAAAAAATTCTTTCCGCGATGCGCGCGGGATTCGGCGGCCACAAGGAGCCGAAGCAGCCGGGCGCAGCGAAGCCCAAGTAAGGCGCAACAAAACGAAGGCCGACAGTTCGTGACAAAAGACCCGCAAGCAAAGCGCAAGCCGGAAAATTGCGCCTTCGTCATCTTTGGTGTCACCGGCGATCTCACTCACCGTCTGGTGATGCCGTCGCTCTACAATCTCGCCGCCGAGCACCTGCTACCGGAAAAGTTCTGCGTCGTCGGCGTGGCCCGCAAGGGCCAGTCGGACGACGAGCTGCGCAACAGCCTGATGAAGGGCCTGCGCCAGTTCGCAACGCGGCCCGTCGACGACGTCATCGCGAAACAGCTGCTGCAATGCGTGACCTTCGTCGAGGCCGATCCGAAGGACCCGCCCTCGTTCGATCGCCTGCGCGAACATCTGGATTCGCTGGAATGCGCCCAGGAGACCGGCGGCAACCGCCTGTTCTATCTCGCGACCCCGCCGGCCGCGTTTGCACCGACCGCGCGCGAGCTCGGCCGTACCGGCATGACGAAAGAGAACGGCGCCTGGCGGCGACTGGTGATCGAGAAGCCGTTCGGCACCGATCTCGCCTCGGCGCGGGCGCTGAACGCCGAGCTGCTGAAGATCATGGACGAGCACCAGATCTACCGGATCGATCACTATCTCGGCAAGGAGACGGTGCAGAACATCCTGGTGCTGCGCTTTGCCAACGGCATGTTCGAGCCGATCTGGAATCGCAACCATATCGACCACATCCAGATCACGGTCGAGGAGAAGCTCGGCGTCGGCCATCGGGGCGGCTTCTACGACGCCACCGGCGCGCTCCGCGACATGGTGCCGAACCATCTGTTCCAGCTGATGTCGCTGGTCGCGATGGAGCCGCCGGCGCGATTCGATGCGCATTCCGTGCGCTCCGAGAAGGCGGAAGTGCTCACGTCGATCCAACAGCCGAGCCCGGAGGAAGCGCTGAGGAATTCGGTGCGCGCGCAATATCTCGCAGGGCGTATCGGCGACGACGAGATCCCGGACTATCGCAAGACCGAGGACGTCAAGCCCGGCAGCACCACCGAGACCTTTGTTGCGCTGAAGCTGATGATCGACAATTGGCGCTGGGCCGGCGTTCCCTTCTATTTGCGCACCGGGAAGGCGCTCGGCCACAAGCGAACCGAAGTCGCGATCAAGTTCAAGCAGGCGCCGCTGTCGATGTTCTCAGGCACCACGGTGGACCGGCTGTCGCAAAACTACCTCACCATCGGCATCGCGCCGACCGAGACCATCGAGCTGCAGTTCAACGCCAAGATTCCGGGGCCGAGCGTCACCATCGACGGCGTCGAGATGAAGTTCCGCTATGGCGATTATTTCCGGGCCGATCCCTCGACCGGCTACGAGACGCTGATCTACGACTGCATGATCGGCGACAACATCCTGTTCCAGCGCGCCGACGGCATCGAGGCCGGATGGCAGGCGGTGCAGCCGTTCCTGGACGCCTGGAACAGCGCGGGCACCAACGGCATCGAGACCTATGAAGCCGGCAGCGACGGGCCGGCCTGCGCCGACGAGTTGCTGCGGCGCGACGGGCGAAGCTGGCGGAAATATTCGTGACGGGCGCAGCACAGCCGAAGCT
>NZ_JALBGZ010000189.1:0-9428 GCF_023006515.1 Bradyrhizobium sp. PRIMUS42 | reverse complement strand
ATGAGCGGCCAGCACGAACTGGTGATCGGCGGCGGCGCCGAATCCATGAGCCGCGTCGGCATCGGCGCCTCCGGCGGTGCCTGGCCGATGGACCCCTCGATGGCGGTGCCGGCCTATTTCATGCCGCAGGGCGTGTCGGCCGATCTGATCGCCACCAAATACGGTTTTTCGCGCGATGACGTCGACGCCTACGCGGTGCAGAGCCAGCAGCGTGCGGCGAAGTCCTGGGAGGAAGGCCGCTTCGACAAGTCGATCGTGCCGGTGAAGGACATCAACGGCCTCACCATCCTCGCCAAGGACGAGCACATGCGTCCCTCGACGACGATGCAGTCGCTGGCGCAGCTGCAGCCCTCGTTCACGATGATGGCGCAGATGGGCGGCTTTGACGGTGTCGCGCTGCAGTCGCACCCGGAGATCGAGCGCGTCAACTACGTGCACCATGCCGGCAATTCGTCGGGCATCGTCGATGGCGCCGGCGCCGTGCTGCTCGGCAGCAAGGAGGCGGCTGCGAAGTACGGCTTGAAGCCGCGCGCAAAGATCCGTGCGTTTGCCAATGTCGGCTCCGAGCCGGCGATGATGCTGACCGGTCCGGTCGACGTCACCGAGAAGCTGTTCGCGCGCTCGGGCATGAAGAAGTCGGACATCGACCTGTTCGAGCTCAACGAGGCCTTCGCCTCGGTCGTGCTGCGCTACATCCAGGCCTTCGATATCGACAACGCCAAGATCAACGTCAATGGCGGCGCGATCGCGCTCGGCCATCCGCTTGGCGCCACCGGTGCGATGATCCTCGGCACCGTGCTCGACGAGCTCGAGCGCACCAACAAGTCCACCGCTCTCGTCACGCTGTGCATCGGCGGCGGCATGGGCACCGCGACCATCATCGAGCGGGTGTAACGAGCGCCGTTGGGTGGGCAAAGCGAAGCGTGCCCACCACTGCTGCCTTCGCGAATGATGGTGGGCACGGCGCAAGGGCCGCCTTTGCCCACCCTAAGAGACCCTATCAACCGCCGCGCCTGAGATCGGCTGCGGCACCGAGGAGCAACCAACATGTCGTACAAGAACTTCAGGGTTGAGACCGACGCAGACGGCATCGCGCTCGTTACCTGGGACATCCCGGGCCGTTCGATGAACGTGCTCGACGAGACCTCGACCAGCGAGCTCGACGCGATCGTCAAGGCGACCACGGCGGATGCCGCGGTAAAGGGTGTCGTCATCACCTCGGCGAAGGAAGCCTTCTGCGCCGGCGCAGACCTGTCGATGCTCGAAGGCATGAACCAGGCCTATGCGAAAGTGTTCAAGGAGCAGGGCGAGACCGCGGCGAACCAGATGCTGTTCGACCAGAGCCGCCGCTTCTCGCTGGTGCTGCGCTCGATCGAAACATCAGGCAAGCCGTGGGCGGCCGCGATCAACGGCCTCGCGCTCGGCGGCGGTTTCGAGATCACGCTGTGCTGCCACTATCGTGTCGCCGCGGAGAATCCCAAGACCCGCCTCGGCCTGCCCGAGGTCAAGGTCGGCCTGTTCCCCGGTGCCGGCGGCACGCAGCGCGTGCCGCGCCTGGTGCCGCCGCAGGACGCCATGACGATCCTGCTCAAGGGCGACCCTGTTACGGTGGACAAGGCCAAGGCGCTGAACCTGATTCATGCCGTCGTGCCGGCCGCCGATCTGATCAAGGCCGCGAAGGACTGGATCAAGGGCGGCGGCAAGGCGGTCGCGCCTTGGGACGAGAAGGGCTTCAAGCTGCCCGGCGGCCCGGTGTTCTCCAAGGCCGGCATGATGATGTTCCCCGCCGGCAATGCGATCTATCGCCGCGAGACCTACGACAATTACCCGGCCGCGCGCGCGATCATGAGCTGCGTCTATGAGGGCCTGCAGCTGCCGATCGACGCCGCGCTTCGCGTGGAGTCACGCTACTTCACCTCGGTGCTGCGCTCGAAGGAAGCGGCTGCGATGATCCGCAGCCTGTTCTTGTCGATGCAGGAGCTCAACAAGGGCGCGCGCCGCCCGAAGGACGTGCCGCCGACCAAAGCGAAGAAGATCGCAGTGATCGGCGCCGGCTTCATGGGCGCGAGCGTCGGCTACGTCTCGGCCCGCGCCGGCCTCGAGGTCGTGCTGATCGACCGCGACCAGGAAAGCGCCGACAAGGGCAAGGCGCATGCGCAGAAGGTAATCGAGGATCAGATCAAGAAGGGCCGCGCCAAGCCCGCGGATGCCGAAGCGCTGCTCGCGCGCATCACGCCGACAGCGGACTACGCCGCGCTGAAGGACGTCGATCTCGTCATCGAGGCCGTGTTCGAGGACCGCAAGGTCAAGGCTGAGACCTTTGCCAAGGCGCAGCAATATCTGAAGCCGGACGTGATCTTCGCGTCGAACACCTCGACGCTGCCGATCACCTCGCTGGCCGAGGGCTTCAAGGACCAGGGCAAGTTCGTCGGCATTCACTTCTTCTCGCCGGTCGAGAAGATGATGCTGGTCGAGATCATCAAGGGCAAGAACACCGGCGATGTCGCGCTCGCGACCGCGCTCGACTACGTCCGGCAGATCGGCAAGACGCCGATCGTCGTCAACGACTCTCGCGGCTTCTTCGCCAATCGCTGCGTCGGCCGGTACGTTGCCGAGGGCAACGAGATGTTCCTCGAAGGCATCCCGCCGGCGATGATCGAGAATTGCGCCAAGATGGCCGGCATGCCGGTCGGCCCGCTCTCGCTCTCGGATGAAGTCGCGCTCGACCTCGGCCTCAAGATCATGAAGGCGACGGAAGCCGACCTCGGCCCCAACGCGATCAATCCCGATCAGAAGAAGCTGATGGTGGAGATGGTCGAGAAGCAGGGCCGCCTCGGCCGCAAGAACAGCAAGGGCTTCTACGACTATCCCGAGAAGGGCAAGGGCCAGAAGAGCCTGTGGCCGGGTCTGTCGGCCCTGCAGCCGAAGCAGCTCGATCCTGATACGCTCGACGTCGAGGAGCTGAAGCAACGCTTCCTGGTGGTGCAGGCGGTGGAAGCCGCGCGCACGGTCGAGGACCACGTCATCACCGATCCGCGCGAGGCGGATGTCGGCTCCATCCTCGGCTTCGGCTTCGCGCCGTTCACCGGCGGCACGCTGTCCTACATCGACTTCATGGGCACGAAGAACTTCGTCGAGCTCTGCCACAAGCTGGAGGCGAAGTACGGCTCGCGCTTCACGCCGCCGAAGCTGCTGGAGGAGATGGCGGCAAAGGGCGAAACCTTCTACGGCCGCTTCGCGCCGAAGAAGGCGGCGGCCTGACGCAACTCGTCATTCCGGACAGTCGCAACGCGGACTGATCCGGAATCTCGATCGGCTTCGCCCGGTCGTGCAACAACTACGAGGTTCCGGGTTCGCCGCGTCGCGGCGCCCCGGGACGACGACGAAGAATAATCACTTCGCCTGGGCCAGCCCTTCCTTCTTCAGCGCTTCCTGCACCTGCGGCCGGGCCGCGACGCGGGCCTTGTAGGCGGCAAGGTTCGGCATCGCAGAGAGGTCGAACTTCATACGCTCGCCCCAGGTGAGCATCGTGAAGAGATAGCCGTCGGCGACCGTGAACTGCTTGCCCATGAGGTAGTCGCGGCCGGCGAGCTGCCCGTCGATATATTTCAGCTTGCCCAGGACGCGATCCCTGAAGAAGGCCTTCGCCTCGTCGTTCAGGGCCGGCGCGAACATCGGCCCAAAGCTCTTATGCACCTCGGATGTGAGGAAGTTCAGCCACTCCAGCAGCTTGTAGCGCTCGGAACTGCCGTGGGCGGGCGCCAGCGCCTTAGCCGACGCCTGATCGGCGATCATCTGGACAATCACCGGGCCTTCGGTCACGATCTCACCGCTGTCGAGGCCCAGCGCAGGGACCTGGCCCTTGGGGTTCAGCTTCAGATAATCCTCACCGTTTTCGAGCTTCTTGGCCCGGAGATCGACCTTGACCAGCTCATAGGGCAGGCCGGCTTCCAGGAGCGCGATGTGGGGGGACAGCGAGCAGGCACCGGGCGAATAATACAGTTTCATGGAATTTCCTTCTCTTGAAGCTTGGTTCGGCCGAAAACAGCGATTACATGCATTTGCTTGGAATAGTCAAGATTGATGCAGCTGCATCAAATGAGGTAAGAGACGGAACGACGAGCTTGAGCGGGACCATGAAACGCAAACCATCGACCGAGGCGACTTCCGCCTGGATCCGCCTGATGCGGGTGCAGAGCCGCGTGCTCGATTGCGTCGAGCAGGACCTGAAGAAGGCCGGTTTCCCCCCGCTGGCCTGGTATGACGCGCTGCTCGAATTGTCGCGGGCGCCCTCGGGCGAGCTGCGGCCGGTCGAGCTCGAACGGCAGATGCTGATTCCGCAATATTCCACTTCGCGCCTGATCGACCGCCTGGTCGACGAGGGCCTCGCCTCGCGGCGCGAATGCAAGATCGACAAGCGCGGCCAGTTCGTCGAGATCACGGAAGCCGGCCGCGAGTTGCAGAAGCGGATGTGGAGCGCCTATTCGGCTGCGATCGAGAAATATGTCGGTTCGAAACTGTCCGATGCCGATGCCGTCAAGCTCAGCGGTCTGCTCGACCGCCTGGGCTGCTCGTGCGGCGAGATGAAACTGCCGCCCGTCGCCAACGTCAACGAAAGCACGCCGTCGCGATGATCGCGCGGCAAACCAGCACGTCCGCGCCCCCGGTGGTTCGCGGACGATCCCCGTCACCCGCGCGCGTTCGGTCGAAGCGCCCTTTTGATTAGAGTTTGATATGGCGCGAGACCAGATCGACATGACGCCGCTGCAATCGCGCGAAGAGCTCGTCGCGTGGTTCGAGGCGGGCTGCAAGCCGCCGTCCGAGTGGCGCCTGGGCACCGAGCACGAGAAGACGCCGTTCACGCTCGAAGGCCACCGTCCCGTGCCCTATGAAGGCGCGCGCGGCATCGGTGCGTTGCTCGAGGGCATGAAGCTCCTGCTCGGCTGGGAGCCGATCATGGAGAAGGGCAACATCATCGGCCTCTATGACGTCACGGGCGGCGGTGCGATCTCGCTCGAGCCCGGCGGACAGTTCGAACTGTCAGGCGCGCCGGTCGAGAATGTGCATCAGACCCAGAGCGAGTTGATGGCGCATCTGGCGCAGGTGCGCGAGATCGCGACCCCGCTCGGCATCGGCTTCCTCGGCCTTGGCATGACGCCGTCCTGGTCGCGCGCCGACATCCCGGTGATGCCCAAAGGCCGCTACAAGATCATGACCAATTACATGCCGAAGGTCGGCCAGTACGGCCTCGACATGATGTATCGGACCTGCACGGTGCAGACCAATCTCGACTTCTCCTCCGAAGCGGACATGGTCAAGAAGCTGCGCGTCTCGCTCGCGCTGCAGCCGGTCGCGACCGCGCTGTTCGCCAATTCGCCGTTCACCGAAGGCAAGCCGAACGGCTTCCTCTCCTTCCGTTCCGAGATCTGGCGCGACACCGACAATGCGCGCGCGGGCATGATGCCGTGGGCGTTCGAGGACGGCATGGGCTTTGAGCGCTATGTCGACTACGCGCTCGACGTTCCCATGTATTTCGTCAAGCGCGACGAGGATTACATCGACGTCTCGGGTTCCTCGTTCCGCGCCTTCTTCGACGGCCGCAACAACAACCTTCCCGGCGAGCGTCCGACGCTGTCGGATTGGGCCAACCATCTCTCGACGATTTTCCCGGAAGTGCGCCTCAAGCGCTATCTCGAGATGCGCGGCTCCGACGGCGGCCCGTGGGGCCGGCTGCCGGCGCTGCCGGCGTTCTGGGTCGGGCTTCTCTACGACGATGTCGCGCTCGATGCGGCCTGGGAGATCGTCAAGCACTGGAGCGCGCCCGAGCGTCAGGCCCTGCGCGACGACGTGACGCGCTTCGGCTTCAAGGCGCGGATCAAGAACCGGTATCTGTTCGAGATCGCCAAGGAATGCCTCGTTCTGGCCCATGCGGGCCTGCGCCGGCGCGGCCGGATCGACCAGCTCGGCCGCGACGAAACGCGGCATCTGGAGCCGCTCGACCGCATCATCGATGCCGGCCGGACGCCGGCCGAGGAAATGTTGGACAAGTTCAACGGTCCCTGGAAGGGCTCGGTGGAACCGGCCTACACCGAATACGCGTTCTAGACCGGCAAGCTGCCGATCAGCCGTTCATCGCCCATACAGGTTTGCGGCGATCAAATGACCGGCTGAAAAAACCTGAGCGTCGTCAATTACTCGAAAGCTGTTCCGATGTGGAAGGGCCGCCTGTCCGGGGCCGTCATGGCCAGCGTCGCGGCATGTGTCACGCTGCTTTCGCTCGCATGCGCGAGCGTGCCGGTGCGCGCCCAGACTGCGTTCGATCGGCCCGGCGGCGACTATTTCAGCACACCGGTCGCCTCAGGCGATCCCGAGGATTGCGCGCTGCTGTGCGAGCGTGATCGCCGCTGCCGCTCCTGGAGCTTCAGCTATCCCGACGTCGAAGGCGGCTCGGCGGTGTGCTGGCTGAAGAACACCGTGCCGACGCGCGTGCCGGGCAGTTGCTGCATCTCCGGTGTGCGCGGCGCCGGCGTGATCGAGCCCCGGGTCGAGGGCGTGGAGACGTCGATCGATCGTCCCGGCGGTGATCTGCGCAATCTCGAATTGAAGGAGGGGGACGGCGTCGAGGCCTGCAAGGCTGCGTGCACCGCCGACAACAAATGCCGCGCCTTCACCTACGCCCGCCCCGGCTACACCGGGCGCGAGGCGCGCTGCTTCCTGAAAAAGGAAATCAAGCCGCCGCGCCGCAAGGCGGGATTCACGTCGGGCGTGGTGCGGTAGTTGTTCGGTCTCGTGCCCCGAATCCAGGTGCCGTAGGTGGGCAAAGGCGCGAAGCGCCGTGCCCACCATCTTTGCGATATGACGACAGACGCGTGGGCACGCTACGCTTTGCCCACCCTAAGATCTCACTCTGTGGCGATCACGGTGAGCTCCGGCCACAGCGCTTTCCAGCGCGCGGTCTTTATCGCGTAACTCGCCGCGGAAAAATTCGGACCCGGATTCGGCCGCGCGATCAGCCTTGCGACATCGTCAAACCCGCGCGGCGCATAGACTTCGTAGCCATCGTGCGTGCGCCGGACGCCGACCTGCGTGTTCTGCGTCAGGAAGCGATCGATGCCTTCGCGCGAGCTTCTCAGCGGCGGATAGGGCAGGCTGTGCTTGGCGGGATACCATAGATGCACACGCGCCTGGTTTCGGATCTCGACCCTGACGCCGAGATGCGCGAGCCGCGCGTGCAGCCTGCGGATCACCGCGTCCTCCGCATCCCACGAAGTGTCGGAATCGAAATAGAACACGTCGTAATCGGCGATGCCGTGATCGATCGCGCGGCGCGTGAGCACGTTCCACACGGTCTGCACCAGGCATCCGGAAACCAGCCATGCATCCGGCAGCCCGAGGCGATGCAGTTCATCGATGATCGCGACGTTGACGGGATTTCTCAGCGCGAGCGCGAGGAATTCGTCACGGTTCATCGTCGTGCAGTGAGGTGATTTAATGCACCGCGGTGAAGAACCGTGCCAGCCTGAATCCGGACAGCCAGGTCCACACCGGCTGGCCGCGCATGCCGAGATCCCAGGAGCCGAGCACCGCATCCGCACGGCCGATCAGATTGTCGATCGGCAACAGGCCGACGCCGCCGGACCGCAGCGGCACGCGGCTGTCGGAGGAATTGTCGCGGTTGTCGCCGAGCACGAAGAGATGGCCGGCCGGCACCGTCACTTCCTGTGTATTGTCGAGCGGCCCGTTGTCGCGCATCTTGAAGATGAAATGTGAGACGCCGTTCGGCAGCTTCTCGACATAACGGTAGGCGGGCTCGCTGCCGCCATTGTCGTCCTCGGCCGCACCGACGCCGTCCGGCTTGAGCTCGGCGGGGCGGTCGTTGATGAAGAGCTGGCCCTGTCGCATCTGGATGCGATCGCCGGGCAGACCCACGACGCGCTTGACCCAGGCCTGCGAACGATCGCCGGGCCAGCGAAACACCACGACGTCGCCCTGCTTGGGAGTCTCCGCGAACACGCGGCCACTCTCGGGCAGGCTGATCTGAATCGGCAGCGACGAGGTGCCGTAGCCATAGGGAAATTTCGAGGCGAGCAGCGCATCGCCGATCAGCAGCGTGGGCTCCATCGAGCCCGACGGCACGTAGAACGGCTCGGCGAGCGCGCCCTTGGCGATGAAGACGGCGGCGACGATGCCGGCGAGCTGGGCGAGCTGCCCGCCCCAGCCGCTGCTCTTCCGCTTGGGGGTGACAGTGACCTTTTCTTCCACGCTCATGCGCCCGTTCCACCCACCGTGATGCGTTCCATCAGCAGCGACGGCTGGCCGACGCCGACAGGCACGCCCTGGCCGTTCTTACCGCAGGTGCCGATGCCGGTATCGAGCGCAAGGTCGTTGCCGATCATGCGGATGCGATGCAGGTCGGTCGGCCCGTTGCCGATCAGCATGGCGCCCTTCAGCGGCGCGCCCAGCTTGCCGTTCTCGATCTTGTAGGCCTCGGTGCACTGGAACACGTATTTGCCCGAGGTGATGTCGACTTGGCCCCCGCCGAAATTCGCGGCGAAGACGCCGTTCTTCACCGAGGCGAGGATCTCGGCCGGATCGCGGTCGCCCGCGAGCATGTAGGTGTTGGTCATGCGCGGCATCGGCACATGGGCATAGCCCTGGCGGCGGCCGTTGCCGGTCGGCTTCATGTTCATCAGGCGCGCGTTCTGGCGATCCTGCATGTAGCCGACCAGGACGCCGTCCTCGATCAGCACGGTGCGATTGGTCGGCGTGCCCTCGTCGTCGATCGACAGCGAGCCGCGGCGCGAGGCAATGGTGCCGTCGTCGACCACGGTGACGCCCTTGGCTGCGACCTGCTGGCCCATCAGGCCGGCAAATGCCGACGTCTTCTTGCGGTTGAAGTCGCCCTCGAGGCCATGGCCGACCGCCTCATGCAGCATCACGCCGGGCCAGCCGGCGCCCAGCACGACGTCCATCTCGCCGGCGGGGGCGGGAATCGATTCCAGATTGACCAAGGCCTCGCGCAATGCGCCGTCGGCAGCATCGCGCCAGTTCTTGCTCTCGATGAATTCGGCATAGCCGGCGCGGCCGCCATAACCCTTGCTGCCGCTCTCCTGCCGGTCGCCCTGGCCGGCGACGACGGAGACGTTGACGCGCACGAGCGGGCGGATGTCGCGATAGCTCTCGCCGTCGGGCCGCAGGATCTCGACCACCTGCCAGGTCGCGCCCAGGCTGACGCTGACCTGCCGCACCCGCGGATCCTTGTCGCGCAGGTAAGCGTCGATCTCGGCGAGCAGCTTGACCTTGGTCTCGAAGCCCGGGGCGTCGAGCGGATTGTCGTCGCCATAGAGCCGCACATTGGTATGCGCCGGCGGCGCCGCGAAGCTGCCGGAATAACCGCCGCGCACGGCCGCAACCGCGTCGGCGGCGCG
>NZ_JALBGZ010000188.1:0-9431 GCF_023006515.1 Bradyrhizobium sp. PRIMUS42 | reverse complement strand
GTCGCCTCCGACGCGTCCACGCGCGCGCTGCGGGCGTTTCTGACCAACAAGGGCTATGCAGTGAGCGGCTGGCGCCAGGGCCGCAACTACGGCCTGCGCGAGGGCGTGCAGCATGCCATGGTCGATCTGGTCGAGGAGCTCAGCGACAAGTACGGCCGCAAGATCAGCCTGGTCGGCTGGAGCCTCGGCGGCCTCTATGCGCGCCAGCTCGCCAAGATGATGCCCGAGCGCGTGCGCCAGGTCATCACGCTCGGCAGCCCGTTTGCGGGCGACCCCCGTTCGACCAATGCCTGGCGTGTCTATGAATGGGCGAGCGGGCGGAAGTCCGACGAGGTCGATCCGCAGTTCGGCGGCGATCTCGCCGTCGCGCCGCCGATGCCGACCACCGCCATCTTCAGTCGCACCGACGGCGTCTGCGCCTGGCAGGGCTGCATGGAGAAGACGGGCGCACAGACCGAGAGCATCGAGGTCGAAAGCAGCCATTGCGGCATGGGCCATCATCCCGCCGTGGTTTATGCCGTGGCCGACCGGCTCGCGCAGAAGGAAGGCCAATGGCGCCCCTTCGACCGCAGCGGCTGGCGCAGCGTGGTCTATCCCGATCCGCATCGATAGTCGGGCCTGCATGGTTCTCCCGGCGATGCGAAGCATCGTCCGGAGACGCGCGGCCTAGCCGCGCTCCTCACCCAGGAGGATGAGAGCAAGTGAGGCCGCGCGGAAGCGATCAGACCTCATCCTGAGGAGGCGCGAAGCGCCGTCTCGAAGGATCGAGCCCGGCTCTAGTCGCTCCCGTCCATTGTCGCGCCCGCACCAAACGCGCTATGCCTCGCGCATGGCGCATCCGCTCTCCCGCATCATCGACCAGCTCAAGCGTGAACCGTCGCGCACCGGCTCCATCGTCATCACCGTGTTCGGCGATGCCATCGTGCCGCGCGGCGGCTCCGTGTGGTTGGGTACGCTGCTGGAATTCTTTGAAGGCCTGGACATCGACAGCGGCGTCGTCCGCACCGCGATGTCTCGTCTTGCCGCCGACGGCTGGCTGACGCGCGCGAAGGTCGGCCGCAACAGTTTTTATCGCTTGGCCGACAAGGGCCGACAGACATTCGAGGCTGCGACGCGCCATATCTACGATCCGCCGCCGTCCGATTGGACCGGGCGCTTCGAGCTGATCCTGATCGGCAATGGGGAGGACCGTGACGCCTCTCGCGAAGCGCTGCGCAACGCCGGGTTCGGCAGTCCGCTGCCCGGCGTGTGGGTCGCACCGTCAGGCGTGCCGGTGCCGGATGAAGCCTCGGGCGCGATCCGTCTCGAGGTCTCGGCGGAGGATGACAGCGGCCGCCGCCTGCTCAGCGCGAGCTGGCCGCTGGACCGCACCGCCGACGCTTATCTGAAATTCACGAAGACGTTCGAGCCGCTTCACGCGGCGATCGCGCGTGGCACGGATCTGTCCGAGGCCGACGCCTTCACCGCGCGTATCCTGCTGATCCACTATTACCGCCGCGTCGTGCTGCGCGATCCGCTGCTGCCGGAAAGCCTGCTGCCGGGGGATTGGCCGGGCAGGGCGGCACGGGAGCTCTGCGGCGAAATTTATCGCGCGTTGCTTGTCCCCTCCGAACAATGGCTTGATGGCCATGGAACCAGTGAGAAGGGGGCATTGCCGCCGGCGCGAAAACTTCTGGAACGGCGGTTCGGTACCTGATTTTTATGTTACAGAAATATCTTGCATAGAGTAATTCTTGTTATATATTGCCTCCCAATAAAACGGGAGGATGCGCATGTATACCCAGGCGCTGAACACGGCCGAGGCTGACGATCGCGGTCTTGAGGACGCGGCCAGGGCCGCGCAGTTCCAGGCCCGCATCGATGTCGAGGAGCGCATCGAGCCGAACGACTGGATGCCGGCGGCCTATCGCAAGACGCTGACCCGCCAGATCTCCCAGCACGCCCATTCTGAAATCGTCGGCATGCTGCCCGAAGGCAACTGGATCACGCGCGCGCCGACCCTGCGCCGCAAGGCCGCGCTGCTCGCCAAGGTGCAGGACGAGTGTGGCCACGGGCTCTATCTCTATGCCGCCGCCGAGACGCTCGGCACCTCGCGCGAGGAACTGGTCGATGCAATGCTCGCGGGCAAAGCCAAATATTCCTCGATCTTCAACTACCCGACGCTGACATGGGCCGACATCGGCACTATCGGCTGGTTGGTCGATGGTGCGGCGATCATGAACCAGATCCCGCTGTGCCGCTGCTCTTACGGCCCTTATGCGCGCGCGATGATCAGGGTCTGCAAGGAGGAGTCGTTCCATCAGCGTCAGGGCTACGAGATCATGCTGACGCTGTGCCGCGGCTCGGACGAGCAGAAGGCGATGGCGCAGGATGCGCTGAACAGATGGTGGTGGCCCGTGCTGATGATGTTCGGACCGCCCGATGCGACGAGCCAGCACAGCGATGCCTCGACGAAGTGGAAGATCAAGCGCTTCTCCAATGACGAGCTGCGCCAGAAATTCGTCGATGCCACCGTGCCGCAGGCGCAATATCTCGGCCTTACCATTCCCGATCCCGGCATGACGCAGGATGCGGAGGGGCACTGGCGCTACAACGAGATCGACTGGACCGAATTCAAGCAGGTGCTCGCGGGCAACGGGCCCTGCAATCGCGACCGCATGGCCGCGCGGCGCAAGGCACATGAAGAGGGCGCCTGGGTGCGCGAGGCGGCAGCCGCTTACGCGGCAAAGCGTGCGCAGCGCCAGACCGCTCAAGCCGCGGAATAGGGGGACCAGGATGACGACGCCGAACACGCCGCTGTGGGAAGTCTTCATTCGCAGCCGCAACGGGCTTGCGCACAAGCACGTGGGATCGCTGCATGCCAGCGATGCCACCATGGCACTGCAGGCCGCGCGCGACATCTACACCCGCCGTGGCGAGGGCCTGTCGATCTGGGTCGTGCCGTCGACCGCGATCACCGCGAGCGATCCCGCCGAGAAGGGCATGATGTTCGAGCCGGCGGAATCGAAGATCTACCGGCATCCGACGTTCTACGAGGTGCCGGAAGAAGTGGGGCACATGTGATGCCCATTGCCAACATCCAGGTCTCCGAAACGCCGCTGGTGCTCTACGCGTTGCGCCGCGCCGACGATGCGCTGATCCTCGGCCACAGGCTGTCGGAATGGTGCGGGCATGCGCCGATGCTGGAAGAGGATATGGCGCTCTCCAACATCGCGCTCGACCTGATCGGGCAGGCGCGCGAACTCTATACCTACGCTGCCAAGGCCGAAGGCGGGGATAACGACGAGGACAGGCTCGCCTACTTGCGCGACGTCAGGCAGTACCGCAACCTGCTGCTGGTCGAGCAGCCGAATGGCGACTTCGCCCAGACCCTGGTGCGACAGTTCTTCTATTCCGCGTTCGCCGACCTCTACTGGCGCGCGATGATGACCTCGCGCGACACGACGCTGGCGGCGATTGCCGCCAAGTCGGAGAAGGAGAGCGCCTATCATCTGCGCCACGCCTCGGAGTGGCTTATCCGGCTCGGCGATGGCACCGATGAGAGTCATGCCCGCGCGCAAGCCGCGATCGATCACCTCTGGGCCTTCACCGGTGAGATGTTTGCGGTCGATGACGGCGAGCGCGCGCTGATCCATGCCGGTATTGCGATCGATCCCGGCACCTTGCGTGGTCGCTGGTTGCAGACGCTCTCCGATGTCGCCAGTGAAGCCACGCTGGTCTTGCCGCAGAACAACTGGATGCAGCAGGGCGGCCGCGCGGGCCGCCACAGCGAACATCTCGGCCATCTGCTATCCGAGCTGCAATCGATGCAGCGCACCTTCCCGGGGCTGACATGGTGACGGCCGTCGATGACAATACCGCACTACGACAGCGCGCCTGGGACGCCGCCGCGAGCGTGGTCGATCCCGAGATTCCGGTGCTGAGTATCGCCGACCTCGGCGTGCTGCGCGACGTCGTTCTCGACGGCGATCATGTCGAGGTCGCGATCACCCCGACTTATTCCGGCTGTCCAGCAATGAACATGATCGCGCTGGAAATCGAGCTGGCGCTGGAACGCGCCGGTTTTCGTCATCCGAAGGTGCGTACAGTGCTGTCGCCGGCCTGGACCACCGATTGGATGAGCGAGGAGGGCCGCCAGAAGCTGCGCGCCTACGGCATCGCACCGCCGCAAGCCTCGAGCTCGCGCCGCGCGCTGTTCGGCGGGCAGGCCGTGGCGTGCCCGCAATGCGGCTCGGACAACACCGAGTTGCTCTCCGAATTCGGCTCGACGTCCTGCAAGGCGCTGTGGCGCTGCAAGGCCTGCCGCGAACCCTTCGATTACTTCAAGTGTCATTGATCATGTCAACAGCCGCACCGCGCTTCCATCGCCTGGCCGTCAGCGACCTTCGCCGCGAGGCGTCCGACGCCGTCTCGATGACCTTCGCCATCCCCGGCGAACTCGCCAGCGATTACGCCTTCACGCCCGGGCAGTATCTCACGCTTCGCACTATGTTGGACGGTGAAGAGGTGCGACGCTCGTATTCAATCTGCTCCGGCCCCGACGACGGCGAGATCCGTATCGCCGTGAAGAAGATCGACGGCGGTGCGTTTTCGAACTGGGCGGCCGATGAACTCAAATGCGGCGACGAACTCGACGTGATGACGCCGACCGGCCGCTTCGGCGTGGTCGCGCCGGCCGATACCGGGCGGATCCATGTCGGCTTTGCCGCAGGCTCCGGCATCACGCCGATCCTGTCGATCGTCAAGGGCACGCTCGCGCGCGAGCCGGGCAGCCGGTTCTTCCTGTTCTACGGTAACCGCGCGACCGACAACATCATGTTTCTCGAGGCGTTGGAGGAGCTGAAGGACCGCTTCATCGACCGGCTCTCCCTCTTCCACGTCATCTCCGGCGAAGAGCAGGACATCCCGATCCTGTATGGCCGGCTCGACGGCGACAAGGTGAGGGTGCTGCTGCGCTCGCTGGTGCCGGCGGCCAGCGTCGATCATGTCTACATTTGCGGACCCCTCGGCATGAGCGAGGACATCGAGACCACCTGCCGCGAGCTCGGCATCGCGGAAGACCGCATTCACGTCGAGCGCTTCGTCTCCGAATTCGGCGGCAAGCCGCGGCCGAAGAAGGTGGTCGCGCCCGACGCGCCGCCGAAGGCGATTGCCTCGCTGATCATCGACGGCAAGCGTCGTGAGGTGCCTGTTGCCGAGGACGAGGCGATCCTCGATGCCGCGCTGCGCGCCGGCGTCGATCTGCCGTTCGCCTGCAAGGGCGGCATGTGCTCGACCTGCCGCGCCAAGCTGGTCGAAGGTGAAGCGCCGATGGACATCAATTATTCGCTGGAACCCTGGGAGCTGAAGGCAGGCTTCGTCCTGACCTGCCAGGCCAAGCCATCGTCGGAGCGTGTCGTGGTCGATTATGACCATGTCTGAGCAGGCGCATCAGACGCCGGCGATGCAAATGCGTCGCATTATTTGACAGTTTTGGCCAACCAGCAGAACATCATGGGTAAACATTTCACCGGGAGAGGCGCGTGAACGTCAAAGCCGCTTTGTCGCCTGAGGATGTTGCCCGCGCCTGCGCCGACGCCATGTGGGCGGAGGACGATGCCTCCAAGGGTCTCGGCATGGAGATCGTCGAGATTGGTCCGGGCTTCGCAACGCTTGCAATGAATGTGCGACCAGACATGGTCAATGGCCAGCGCATCGCCCATGGCGGCTTCATCTTCACGCTCGCCGATTCCGCCTTCGCCTTTGCCTGCAACTCGCACAATGATCGTGTCGTTGCCGCGCAGGGACAGATCACCTTCATCAAGCCGGGCAAGCTTGGGGATCGCCTCGTTGCGAAGGCACGCGAGATCACACGCGGGGGCCGTTCCGGCATCTACGACGTGCGTGTCACCACGGGCGACACCGTCATCGCCGAATTCCGCGGGCACTCGCGTGTCATTCCCGGCACGTGGCTGCCGCAGCAGGACCAATAAGAGACCAATCAAGAAAAGAACAAGTCAATGTTGTGGGGAAGCGAGGATGGCTTTGACGAGGCTCGAGCAAGGCGGCAACGGCTATAGCGCCGAGATGGACGCGCATGAGCGCGCCTCGCGCGACGAGATCATGGCGCTGCAGAAGCAGCGGTTGTCATGGTCGTTGAAGCACGCCTATGACAACGTCGCGCATTATCGCAAGGCCTTCGACGGGGCCGGCGTGCATCCGTCCGACTTTCGCGAGCTCTCCGATCTTTCAAAGTTTCCGTTCACGGTGAAGACGGACCTTCGCGACAACTATCCCTTCAACATGTTCGCCGTGCCGCGTGAAAAGCTGGTGCGCGTGCATGCCTCCTCCGGCACGACCGGCAAGCCGATCGTTGTGGGCTATACGCAAAGAGACATCGACACCTGGTCCGACGTGATGGCCCGCTCGATCCGCGCCGCCGGCGGCCGCACCGGGATGATCATCCACAATGCCTATGGCTACGGCCTCTTCACCGGTGGCCTCGGTGTCCACTACGGCGCCGAGAAGCTCGGCTGCACCGTGGTGCCGATCTCCGGCGGCATGACCGAGCGGCAGGTGCAGCTCATCAACGACTTCCGGCCTGATATCATCACGGTGACGCCGAGCTACATGCTGGCGATCCTCGACGAGTTCAAGCGCCAGAAGCTCGATCCGCGCCAGTGCTCGCTCAAGGTCGGCATCTTCGGGGCCGAGCCCTGGACCAATGCGATGCGTGGCGAGATCGAGGACGCCTTCGATATGGATGCGACCGACATCTACGGCCTCTCCGAGGTGATCGGCCCCGGCGTCGCGCAGGAATGCATCGAGACCAAGGACGGCCTGCATATCTGGGAGGACCATTTCTATCCCGAGGTAATCGACCCCGAGACCGGCGCGGTGCTGCCGGATGGCGAGAAGGGCGAGTTGGTTTTCACCTCACTCACCAAGGAAGCCTTTCCGGTGATCCGCTATCGCACCCGCGACCTGACGCGGCTGCTGCCGGGCACGGCGCGGCCGGGCATGCGTCGCATGGAGAAGGTCACGGGCCGCTCGGACGACATGATCATCCTGCGCGGCGTCAACCTGTTCCCGACCCAGATCGAGGAGGTGCTGCTCGCGACCGATTGGTGCGGCGGCCACTTCATCCTGGAATTGACCCGCGAAGGCCGCATGGACGAGCTGACCATCATCGCCGAAGCGAGGCCGGAGAGCTGGGACGGCCGGGGGCTCATCGATCACGCCGATCGAATCTCGACCCACATCAAGAACACCATCGGCATCAGCTCCAGGGTGCAGGTTGTCGCGCCAGCCACGCTGGAACGCTCGCTGGGCAAGGCCAAACGCCTCTACGACAAGCGGCCCAAAGACTGACTTGACGGATTGACTTGCCCCCCGCCAGAGGCGACAAGGCCGCGAGAAATCCCGGGTCTTTTTATGTCGCCAGCCGATACCAAGACGGTCGAAGCGCGCTGCGTGCGCCTGAACTCCAAGGCCGAAAACGCCGCTGCGCTCTCGCCGGTGATTGAGCCTCAGAGGCTCACGCGCGGTCCGGACGATCTCCTGATCGAAGTGAGGGCTGCCGCCGTCAACCCGTCCGACGTCAAGGCCGCGACCGGATTGATGCCCTATGCCGTATTCCCGCGCACCCCCGGCCGTGATTATTCCGGCGTGGTCATCGACGGGCCGGCCAGCATGGTCGGCCGCGAGGTGTTCGGCTCCTCGGGCGATCTCGGCATCCGCCGCGACGGCTCCCATGCCAGCCATCTCGTGGTCGAGGCCGATGCCGTGGTGGAGAAGCCGAAGGCGGTGTCGTGGGAGGAGGCCGCCGGCATCGGCGTGCCCTTCGTCACTGCGATGGAGGGCTTTCGCCGCGCCGGCGTACCTAAGAGCGGCGAGACCGTGCTGGTGTTCGGTGTCAACGGCAAGGTCGGCCAGGCTGCCGTGCAGATCGCGACGTGGCAGGGCGCACGCGTCATCGGAGTTGTCCGTAAGGCGGAAGCTTACGAAGGCCACGCCAACGCGCCGATCGAGGTGATCGACGCCTCCGCGACGGACGTTGCCGCGCACGTGCGCGAATTGACCGGGGGCAAGGGCGCCGACATTGTCTTCAATACGGTCGGCGATCCCTATTTCCAGGCGGCGCACAAGTCGCTCGCATTGCGTGGTCGCCAGATCCTGATCGCCGCGATCGACCGCATCGTGCAGTTCAACATTCTCGAATTCTACCGCGGCCAGCACACCTATGTCGGCATCGACACGCTGGGCCTGTCCTCGGCTGCAACTGGCGCGGTGCTCCGTGATCTCGGCCCTGGCTTTGCAAGCGGCCAGCTGAAACCGTTCCCGATCAAGGCGAGCGCCGTCTATCCGCTGGAGCGCGCCAAGGAGGCGTACGTCGCCGTCGCCGGCTCTTCGCGCGACCGGGTGATCCTGAAGCCGTAACACACCGTCATTGGAGCGTAGCGAAGCAATCTAGAAATGCATCCGCGGAAACAGACTGGATTGCTTCGCTGCGCTCGCAATGACGGACGACGTCGAGAGATCTGAGAACAATCGATGGAATCTGCCCTTCTCGTCATCCTCGCTGGCCTCGCCATCGGTCTCATCTACGGCGCTGTCGGCCTGCTCAGCGGCTTCTGCCTGATGAGCAGCATGCGCGGCTGGCTGACTGAGGGGGACGGGCGGCTGGTGCGGACCTATGCTCTGGCGATCGCGGTTGCGATCGCTGCAAGCCAATTCCTCGCCGGCCGTGGCATGGTCGATCTCGGCAAGACGATCTACCTGCAACAGACTTTCTCGGTGCCGGTGCTGTTCCTCGGCGGCCTGCTGTTCGGTTACGGCATGGTGCTGTCGAACGGCTGCGGCTCGCGCGCGCTGGTGCTGCTCGGCCGCGGCAACCTCCGCTCCTTCGTCGTCGTGATCGTGCTCGCCATCGCCGCGCAGATGACGCTCAAGGGCCTGATCGCGCCGGCGCGCATCGCGCTGGTTCAGTCCTCGCAAACCACCGTCGGCGCCAATTCGCTGCCGTCATTGCTGGCGACGTTCGGTCTCGCCGAACCTCTCTCTCGCGCGCTGGCTGCGGCCGTCATCGTCGGCGCGCTGGTCCTGTTTGCCCTGGCGCATCCGGGGTTCCGCCGTTCGCCGGGCCAGATTGCAGCAGGCGTCATCGTCGGTCTCCTGGTTGCCGCCGGCTGGTTCGTCACCGGCCATCTCGGCGCTGACGACTTCAATCCCGTCGCGGTGACCTCGCTCACCTTCATCGCGCCGATCGCCGATGCGCTGCAATACGCGATGCTCTCGACCGGCCTGACGCTGAACTTCGGTATTGCGACCGTGGCCGGCGTTTTCGCCGGCAGCCTCGCGACGGCGCTGGCCACGGGCCGCTTCAAGCTTGAAGGCTATTCGTCACCGCGCCACATGCTGCGCTCGGGCAGCGGCGCCGCGCTGATGGGCAT
>NZ_JALBGZ010000187.1:0-9432 GCF_023006515.1 Bradyrhizobium sp. PRIMUS42 | reverse complement strand
CGTGCCCCGGCTTGCGGGACAGGGCGTCGGCCCACATCACCGCGGCGTTGGCCGCTGAGGCACTCTGCGGCTTCGCCGGCAGCCACGCCGTCGTCGGAGAATCGCACGGCAGAGCGATGTAGCTGCGCTGCGTCAAACCGAAAGCAGTGGGCCAACAAGCGACCTCGTACCGAATCAATGAATGAAGAGGCCGCTGATTGAGGCGGCCTTGCATCCAGACTTTCTCTTTGCAGCTTGTACAACGATAGATCGGCACCTGCCTATCGTTCTTCGTCAAGGATGGTGGTCGCGAAGTGCGCGGGTGTTCTGCACTTCGGACATCGCGGCTCTTGCTGCGCGGGCCGGAAGGAAGATGGCTCAGTTTGCCGTCTCTCGGACGCAAATCACCTCGCGTGATGTGCAAGGTTCCTGAGTACCAAGTGGGCATTTGTTCGTCGCCGATCATCCCAAAATTCTATTAGGCCAGCGTGTTTTCAAGCCAGGCCACGGAGGCCGGAAACAGGCCAGCGCCCGGCGGCTGCAAACTTCCGGTTTACCTCTGAGCGGACATGTCGCGGCACGGCTTTAACGGCAGCGAAGGGCCGATGGCAGACGTCGCAACCCATTCGATCATCTCGGCGACGGGCGATCATCCGACATTTACCTGACCTCGGACGGCAAGAGATAATTCGAGTGGCCCATGCACGATGATGCTCTCTCGAGCGGCTCGATTAGTGACTTCGCCGAGCCAGTGGAATTACTGTTTCGCCCCGGTACCTGAGCCGGTGGTCATTCCTGTGCCGGTAGTTGTTCCTGCGCCGGTAGTTGTACCTGTGCGTCGCTCCTCACGTCGATCTGCACGCCCTGTGCGCCGCTCCTCGCGTCGCTCATGCCGTCCTGCACGCCGCTCCTCACGTCGCTCATGCCGTCCTGAACGCCGCTCCTGACGCCGTTCCATGCCGACGGTCTGAGCCTCAGCATCGGATACTGTCAGTAACGTAGAGGCCCCTGCGAGGCCGAACGCAGCCGCCAGTCCCATCAGAGAAAGAGCCTTTCGGCGAGAGATCATTTCCGAGTTGATGATTGCACTCATGTGAACCTCCCTGACTAGGTGCTGTCGATGCGACCAAAACCCGAGTGCCTACATTGATCCACATCAACAGACGGGGTCCGGATGGAAGAATAGCCTGACAAGTTGATCAGCGTGAAGAACGGAGATCAATCATGTCGCGTCGGATTATTTTCTCGCTTGCTGCATCCGCTATAATCGGCATCGGGTGCATGGCGACTATCTCAACTGACGCCTTCGCGTATCGCGCCGGCGTTGGTCGCGCGGGCGTCTATCGCGGTGGCGTCCACCGCGGAGCCGTTTATCGAGGAGGTGTCTATCGTGGAGCAGCCGTACGCCGTGGAGTCGCAGTAGGTGTCGGCGCTGCTGCCGTCGGAGCTTATGGAGCCTACGGAGCTTATGGCGCGCGACGCTGCGGATACTACCCCTATGGACCTTGCTACTAAAACTGGCGCGGTACCCAGTCTCCTTATGGGGACCGGGCTGCTGCCTCGCCGGTGTTGCGCGCCGTTCGCGCTCTGCAGGCTGTAAGGGCGACAGCCACGGAAATTCGTGCCCAGCGAAAAGCGGCCTCGGGCGATGCCGGCGCCGAGGTTTTGCTGGAGATCAGTGGTTATTGGTCCCATGAGGCGCGCCGGTGTGCTCGCGAGCCGTCACCGCGCCGACAGATGCGGAAGAGAGAGCCCGGGATCCTGGACGCAGGAGGCAATCGTGACCGAGCCCGATCGCAATGGAATTACCGCACGGTTGTGGAAGCTCCCTGGGCAGTTGCTGCTGGCGCTGATAAATGCAACGGCGATCCTGGTGATCGTCGCCGCGATTCTTGCGCTCGTCGCGATTGCCCGCGTCGACCATCTTGCCGAAAACGTCGTCGCAACGATGACCGAGGCAGTGCTGTCGAAAGTCGATCTGCCGGCGAAAGACGTGTTGGCGAATCTCCAAAAACTGACGGCGGAAGTCCGCGCGCTTCGCGATGCTGTCGGGGGGGGGCAAGACAGTAGAAAATCCAGCACGTCAAATAGAGATCGCGCCACTGAAGGAGAAGCTGACTGTTCTGAATATCAGCGTCGAGCGGCTCAGAAGCACGAGATCGATCCTCACCGACGAAGCGATTGCGCAATTGGGGCGGACGGCTACCGACGCACTGATGAAGCTGAGAGACTGCTCCTCCAGCGTTGGCCAATTGGAGCCTCACCGCACCCCGACAAGTAAGACGGTCGAAGCCTGGGGGGCCGTCGGCCCTCGGGGAGCCGGCCCCTGAAAATTGCCGCAAGGCCACTATGGGGTCAAAGGGGCAGTCGAGAGCTACGGCGCCGATTTCCGGTCTGTCCCTTGCAGCGGACATATGCTGCTTTCCGAAATCTTCGCCTTCGGGCCGATTGGCGACATTGTGATGAGTGATGCCGTCCCATGCTGTGGCACATTTCCGTTTCTTAAGTTTTCGCGGGTGAGCAATTTTGAACATACGCTCGCATTGCCCCGCGGCATAATATTTCGATCACCGCTCCTATTGTCGGCAATCATTGGTGACTGAGAGTGTTGTGCTCCCGCCTGACTTCGGAGGAGCATCATGTCCGAAATTAAGCCCAGCCAAGTTCAGCCTGTCGAGTTGTGGTGCCGCTTCGCAATGGCGGCAGGTGTGCTCTCACGCGATGGGTTCCGCGTGTTTGATTTCCCCGGGTGCAAGGGATGTCCGAAAGCGCAGCACACTGTTCGGACTTTAGGAAGTTCAGAAGACCCCATAAATGCGGAGGCATTGCTCAGATGGATTGCGAGCGCTTACCGCGTCAAGTTTGATCTCCCTTGATTGGACTTACCGACTTCTCCCTACCTTAGTTGATTTCCATGGACCGGGCGGAGGAACGAATGCTCGTAAGGACGCAAGAAATTGCGCCTCAAAGGTCGGGCTCAAGCGGGTTGAATGCGCTCGCCGGTCACGCGGTCTCTTGCAGCGAATTCAAATATCAGCGCGGTACCGAAATCTTTGGAGAGGCGGAGCCGGTCGATTACCTCTACCAAGTCAAGAGCGGAGCGGTTCGAAGCTATAAATTGCTCGCTGACGGTCGGCGGCAGATCATGGCCTTTCATCTGCTAGGTGACATCTTCGGCGTTGAGAACGGTCCAGTTCACCGATTTACCGCCGAAGCTATTGTCGAAACGACTGTTGACCTGACCGACCGGCAGAATGTTGTCGACGAAGAGGGGGGCCGCGCGGCCGCAACCAACAATGTACTGAGGCTTGTCACGAGCAACCTTCAGCATGCCGAAACTCACTTGCTGTTACTCGGGCGTAAAACAGCAATTGAGAAGGTCGCGGCTTTCCTTATCGAAATGGACGTCCGTTTGAGTGCGGCGGGAGTATTGAGTCTCCCAATGAACCGTCGCGATGTCGCCGACTATCTTGGGCTGACGCTGGAGACCGTGTCACGCGCTCTATCACAGCTTAGGGATCGTGATGTCCTCACCTTCATCGGGCGATCCCATCGACAAATCATGCTGCGAGATCGAGCAAAACTGGCTGAGTTCGATCATTAAACGGGATTTGGCGCGACTGGTCCGCTAGGGTCAATCGCGTCGGTTTGGTGATGCGCCAACCACTTCCGGTGTGCCACTGGTTCCTTGACTTAGGTCAAGGGTGACCTCGCAGTGCATCACCATCATGCGGTGCGGGGCAACTCACCTAGGAGATTGCCGATGTTGAAAATAGTAGTTGCCGGAACAACCGCTCTCTTCCTTACTGCATCCCCGATTGCCAATGCGCAAACCTCGCAAACCTCTTCTGCGACTCCGGAACGGTTAAATGCTGCCGACCGGAATACGCTGACGGACATGAGGATTGATCTGGTAAAGGCCGCGTTGCAGCTGACACCTGACCAGGAAAAATACTGGCCGGCTGTAGAGAGCGCCATTCGTGCCCGGGCGGAGGATCGGAAAGCCCGCCTTGCAAAAATCGGAGAAACAGTGGGTAGACGGGCCGACGAAAACCGTGTCGAAGCCCTGCGCAATCGTGACCCCATCACCTTCTTGCAACGACGCTCGGAAGCATTGGCTCAACGATCAGCCGATTTGGATAAACTCGCCGAGGCGTGGCAGCCACTCTACAAAACGCTTAATCCCGAACAGAGGCAGCGCATGGCAGCCATCGCGATTCTGGTACTCCACGATATGAGTGATGCCGTAGACCGGCGCCGTGCGCTGTCAGAGGACGAGGACTGAGGCAAAGTAGTTCGATTCGTACCTCCGCATAATGGTCGGAGCACACGCGGCTATTGGCGGCAATTCCTGCCAACCTGGCGCAGCGGATCATGGGTGCGAGCCGGCACCCGATCTTCCCTGCGCCCTCTTCACAAGAGAGGGCGAACGAGGAGAGCAAAACTCGGGCGTTTCCTGCCGCGAGAATGCAGCTTCATGTGTGAATACAGGAATGACTGAGGCGTCGCGCCTCGGCGATGTCGCCCGAGTATCACTTGCGGGCGGCGATCGCCGTCAGCTCCAGCTTGACGCCCGGGCCGAGATCCGCAACGCCGACAGCCGCACGCGCCGGCAGATGGTTCGCGGTGAAATAGCGCTTCCACACCGCGTTGAACGCCGCCTTGTCGGCGAGTTCGGCCATGAAGATCGTCACCTGCAGGACGCAGGAGAGATCGGAGCCGGCCCCTTCGAGCAGGGTCTTCAACTGACGCAGCACATCGTCGGCCTGGCCCGTCATGTCGAGCCCCGTATCTTCAGGGACGACACCGCCGAGATAAAGCACGTCGTTATGCTCGACGATCTCGTGGAGCAGTCCTTCATAGGGCAGGGAACGTTTGATCACGATGGCATCCGTGCAAGTTGCGGGCTCGCTGGTCAGGCGCAAGGCTTGTCTCAATAAGAAGACCTGCTTCAATAAGCTCGCTTCAATCGGGGGAGAATGGTGCTGCCAGACAGGATTGAACTGTCGACCTCTCCATTACCAATGGAGTGCTCTACCACTGAGCTACGGCAGCATGTGCTGGGACGTCGCTAACGGGCGTCATTGCCACGAAAGACAGCGTTTCCCTGACAGAGCCGTAACGGTTCACCGAAACCGCGTCGCTCGTCTGCACCATGTATCAGCCCTGAGAGCAGTGCGAAAGAGGAATGCTGGCTGTCGCGCTCGACAACGGCTCGTCGTGATCGGGCAGGCAGGCAGGCACTGGTGCGCGGAACGGGTTTAGCGCTGGTGCAGGCTGGTGAGGCGAGGTCGCGCTGTGGAGTCTTCTCTGGCCCATGTAGACCATGTGCAGCCGTGGCCACCTTTTCCTTCATGTCAGACCAGGTAGCGCCCTTCCTGCCGCCCGACAGCAGCATCTTCTCCATCGCCTTCCACAGGCGCCTCCCGATGTAGCGCCGGTCAGAACGGCGGATGCGGCAGTATTCCTTCGTGGGGACTTCCTCCTCAACGCGGCGGGTCAGTTCCTCAGGCCTGTTGGGGCCGTATCGGATTACGCCTGTCTTCTCGCGCCGACTGCTGTAGCGCATGACCGTTCGGCTGTAGACTTCCCGGCGCATGAACCGCTGACCCAACAGCGCGATCATGTAGTCGTTTCGGACAGGCTGAGGAATGGTCGGGGTGATAAGGGCGTCGATGGCGAGTGCGAAGGCCAGCAGGTTGACCACGCCTCGCCGGGTCAGCACTCCTCTATCCCGCGTCCGCAAGGCGAGCAGAGCGTCATAGCGCTCCTTTGGGTATCTGCGTCGCTTCATCGCCAGCGGTGCTGGCAGCAACGCCAGAGGGCGCGAGAACGTCTTGCCGATCTGTGATGACCAGTCGTCGAAGACTCCACTGCCGATCTTGTCCTCGAAATGCTCCCTGACCACGGCCTCAGCAGCGGCAAGCTGCTCCTTGGTCGGCTTGCCGAAGACGGGCTTCATGTCCTCAAGGAACTGGCGTTCGCACAGGCCACATAGGTTAGACCACCGGGTGGCCTTGTTCTGGCAACCGACCGCCTGACACGGCAGGCCCGCAGCAACAACGATGGCGTTCCGCTCCGCCGTAGGGAGGCGGCTATCGGTAGTAATTTGGCGCATCTAGAGAAGGTATTAAGGTGTGTGATTGACCTTCTCTGACCCACAGGCAGACGGAAGGGTTACGAACAACAGCCTACGCCCCGTTCATGGCTACAATAGTTATAAGTTATTGAAATACCTACCCATTGGTGAATAGGTCTCGTTAGTGGAAGGGTGGGAACTTGCTCGCTTGGCTGTCTCGATCTCCAACAGACATCCTGCGCCTGCTAACCCGGCAGCAGTGAGATCAGGGGGCGGCCCGCCAGCTAATGGCAGCAGGCCAATGCTGACGCTGGTGATCAACAGCACAGAGCCGATGCTTGCCTTCCGGCAAAGTCTGCATAGGCTGCGCACATATTCGTTGGGGACTTTAATGGGCGCTTTTCGTTGGATTACGTTGTTGCTTTCGATCTGGCTGATTTGCGGATCGGCCCATGCCGAGCGCCGGGTCGCGTTGGTGATGGGCAACTCGGCCTACAAGAGCGTTCCGAAGCTCTCCAACCCCGCGAACGATGCCGCCCTGGTCGGGGGCATGTTTAAGAAAGCCGGGTTCGACTGGATCGATATCAGGACCGACCTCAACGCTTCCGAGATGCGCAAAGCCCTGCGTGACTTCGGCGGACGGGCGCGAGACGCTGAGGTTGCTGTCATCTACTACGCGGGTCACGGCATTGAGCTTGACGGCACCAACTACCTCATTCCGACTGATGCGGCTCTTGAGACCGATAGTGACGTTCTCGATGAGACCGTGGCCCTTGATCGGGCGCTGTTCGCAGTCGAGCCTGCGAAGCAGCTTCGTCTCGTCATTCTCGATGCCTGCCGGGATAACCCATTCGCCAAGACGATGAAGCGAACGGTTGCCGCCCGCGCCATTGGACGTGGCCTCGCCAAGGTCGAGCCGACCAGCCCGAACACCATGATCGCGTTCGCAGCGAAGGCTGGCTCCACCGCATCCGATGGCGACAGCAAGAACAGCCCGTTCGCCGCAGCGCTTGTCGAGCGGCTACCGACACCGGGCCTTGATCTGCGCAAGGCGTTCGGCTTCGTCCGTGACGATGTGTTGAAGAACACAAGCTACAAGCAAGAACCCTACGTCTACGGCTCCCTTGGCGGTGATGACGTGGCGCTGGTTGCCGCGAAGCCGACAACAACCGGGCCTCAAGCAAGCCCTGATGATGCCATTCGTCGCAACTATGAGCTTGCCCTGCAACTTGGCACCCGCGATGGCTGGAATGTTTTTCTTGCTCAATACCCGGACGGCTTCTATGCCGGGCTGGCAAAGGGCCAACTGAACAAGATCACGGCAGAGGAAACCCGCGCAGCGGCGGTCGAAAAGGCTCGGCAGGCCGAAGAAGACAAGGCGCGGCTCGCCGCCGACCGCGCCAAAAAGACCGAACAGGACAAGGCCGCTGCCGCCGCCAAGGCTGCTGAGGATGCACGGCTCGCCGCCGAGAAGGCCAAACAGGTCGAGGAGGCGAAAGCCGCCGCAGCCGAGCAACGCCGCAAGGAGATAGAGGCCGCTGTTGCCAAGGCTCTGGCCGATAAGCAGGCAGCAGAGAAGAAGACTAGCTCCGAAGCTGATCAAAAGCTTGCGGCCCTGCCATCCACTGCATCTTCGTCCGAACCCGCGCCGTCGCCGCAAGAACTCGCCAAGGCGGTGCAGTCGGAGCTTCGCCGAGTCGGCTGTCTTGCTGATGGGGAAAGCAGCGAGTGGGGTGCCAAGTCACAGCGCTCTCTAACACTGTTCAACAAGTACGCGGGAACGAAGCTCAACCCGGCGCTGGCAAGCTCAGATGCTTTGGACGCAATTAAAGCCCGGTCAGGTCGAGTCTGCCCGCTGGTCTGCGATCATGGTTTCAGGGCCAATGGGGATGCCTGCGTGAAGATCGCGTGTCGCGCTGGCTATCGCGTCAACGATGATAACGAATGCGAGAAGGTGCAAGACAAGAAGCCGGTCGCGACCCGAGAGGATACCAACAAGCGAGACGCGGAGCGGAAGCAGGTCGAAACCGCACCCGCGAAGCCGTCTGCATCCGGTCAAATGATTTGTAACAATGCGGGCTGTCGGCCAGTGAAGCCCGGCTGTCGGCTTATTGATAACCGAGCCTGGGGGTCAGGGGTACAAGCGGAAGCGTGTAATTGAGACTCGCGAGCATTCTGTTGCAGAGCGGGCAATGTAGCTCGCCTCGCTAAGCGGCTGTTGAGCAACGTCGGGACGTGTGTCCCGCATGGCGGTAGCGATCAGTATTGGAGCGCCAAGAGTTCGTAACTGATGAGGCGCGGAAGCCGCTCTACTTCATCAGTCTTGATCCTTTGCGAATTTCTGCGGCTCACTATCAGGGAGCGACGCAAGAAGCCTCTATGGCTTTGTGATCTCGGTGAAAATAATGGTGCTGCCAGACAGGATTGAACTGTCGACCTCTCCATTACCAATGGAGTGCTCTACCACTGAGCTACGGCAGCATGTGCTGGTGAAGAATCGGGCGCCCGAGGGGCCTACCAAGCGGGCCGATATCTGCCACAAGCCCCCCTCCTGTGCAAGCTTGCTCGGCCCGTCAAAACGAGAAAATCGGGCCGATATCGGGGCCAAAGTGCCCATTTGGGCTCGAAACCACCGGCTTTGCGTCGATTCGGGTTCCGATATTCCCACCCAACTGGCCAGTTGCCTGAAAGCCCGCGCTGGATCCATTTCGCGTTTCGCACGATCGGATCACGCGGGCCTCTTGAGCTGCCGTATTCCTTGGGCATGGTATTGCCGGTGACACTGAGTGGACCCGCAATGGCCGACGAAACCGACAAGAGCACGAGACAGGCGAGGTCGTCCCGGGACGACCGGCTGAAATCGGCACTGCGCGAAAACCTGAAGCGGCGGAAGCTGCAGGCGCGCGAACGCGCCGCAAGCTCCGAGCCCTCGCAGAACGAGGATGGTTCCCCAAGTAAGGGGACCGCCGGGAAAGCCGGCACTTGAGAATTTGGAATGAGTGGAATGACCATGGCGCAGGACGAACAGCAACGAAATGATGATGACGCGCTGATGTCGCGCTTCACGCGTCCCGAGCAGACCTTTCCCGCGCTGACCCCGGCCGAAATCGAGCGTGTCAGGCATTTCGGTGAGGTCCGTAACTACGCCGATGGCGAGTTCCTGTTCGAGACCGGCAAGCCGGGGCCCGGCATGTTCGTGGTGCTGAAAGGCCATGTCGCCATCACCCAGCGCGACGGGCTTGGTCACGTCACGCCGGTGATCGAGCAGGGGCCGGGGCAATTTCTGGCCGAACTCGGCCAGCTCTCGGGCCAGCCGGCGCTGGTCGACGGCCGCGCCGAGGGCGATGTCGAAACGCTGCTGTTGCCGCCGGACC
>NZ_JALBGZ010000186.1:0-9449 GCF_023006515.1 Bradyrhizobium sp. PRIMUS42 | reverse complement strand
ATCGGGCGCGGCGCTGGCCGCGGGCTTCGGTCCGCTCTCGGTCGGCTCGGATATCGGCGGCTCGATCCGCGTGCCTGCGCATTTCTGCGGTGTGTTCGGACACAAGCCGAGTCTCAGCCTGGTGCCACTGCGCGGATACGGTCTGCCGCCGGCACCACCCGTTCCCGGCCAGGGTGATCTCGCTGTCGTCGGGCCGATGACGCGCACGGCTTCGGACCTTGCGCTGGCGCTCGACGTGATCGCCGGCCCCGACGAGACGCGCGAGGGGATCGGCTATCGCCTTGAGCTGCCCGCCCCGCGGCATGACAATCTCAGGGATTTCAGGATCCTCGTGATCGATACCCATCCGCGGATGCCGACGGGTGACGCCGTACGTTCTGCCATTGGGCGATTGGCCGACCGGCTCGACAGATCGGGCGCACGGGTCGCGCGCGACAGCACGTCGCTGCCCGATCTCGCCGACTCCGCGCGGCTCTACATGAAACTGTTGAACGGAGCGCGGAGTCCGCGCCTGACACCGGCCGCGCTCGCGGAGGCGCAAGAAGTTGCCGCAGCACTGGTGCCCAACGACAACAGCCTGCAGGCCGAGCGCGCCCGCGGCTGGGGGATGCTCCATCGCGAATGGCTCGCGACTGACGCGGCCCGCCTGCAACTGCAACAGAAGTGGTATCAGTTGTTCCGCGAGTTCGACGCGGTGATCTACCCGTGCGCAGCGGTGCCGGCCTTTCCGCAGGACCAGTCCGAACCGTTCGACGCGCGACAGCTCGACATCGACGGCAAGCTCTACAATTACGCCGATGCTTGCTTCATCTGGGCCGATCCCGCCTCGACCTGCGGACTCCCTGCGACTGCCGTTCCGATCGAGCGCACGCGTTCGGGTCTGCCGATTGGCGTCCAGATCATCGGGCCGTACCTGGAGGACCGGACGACGATTGCACTCGCCGGGCTGATCGAACGCGAGTTCGGCGGCTTCGTCCCGCCGCCGCGGCTAGCTGCAATGCACTCCGCGAGATGATCGACTAAGTTCTGTTGGCCGACTGCGCCTCGACCGCCTCCACCGCCACGCTCGCCACTTGCCGCAGCGCTTCGCGATCCGCGCCGGATGACGCCATGACGCCCATGCCGACTGACACGGCCAAGACATAACGCGCGAGCGCGGCGGGATCGGAGCTCGGCTTCAGATCGCCTTCGGCCTTGGCTCGGATGAAGCGGTCGCGGAGCTGGTCTTCGTTCTCCGCGCGGCGGGCGGCGAGCTCGAACGGGACGTTCTCGGAGCCGGTGCCACAGGCGATGCCGCCCTGCACGAGCAGGCAACCGGGCGGATTGGCAGGATCAGTCTGCTTGTCGGCGATGCCCATCAGCATCCGCTCGGCGACGTCGCGGGCGGTCGGTGCGGCGACCACCTCGTCCATCCAGACACCGCGCAGCTTGCTGTAGCGATCGAGCGCGGCTTTGAGCAGGCCTTCCTTGTTGCCGAAACAGGCATAGAGGCTCGGGGGATTGATGCCCATGGCCTCGGTCAGCTGCGCGATAGTGGCGCCTTCATAGCCATGGCGCCAAAACACTTCCATCGCCTGGTCCAACGCCATCTCGGCATCGAATTCGCGGGGGCGTCCCATGCCCATGTGCCTGTCTCCTCGGAATCGGCGTCCCATATCCAGCTAACGCCGGATCCTATCTATTTGTTCTGGCTTTCTTTTTCTTGTGCCTTCCCATTGTCGCGGTATCGGCGTACAATTTTCTTAGCGAATGATACATAAGTATCTTGCATTGCGATATCCAGCTCCACATCTGTAGTGAACACTACATATCTGGAGCGCGCAAATGCACCCCACTCAAAATACCTCCAATGCCGGCCGCCTTCGCCGCCTCCTCGGCGGCGTCGCCATCATCGGCGTCCTTGCCGTGGCCGGTACGATCGCGGCCAGCCACTATTTTCGGCCGGCCCAGGCAACCGCAACGGCCGCCGCGGCTGAACAGGCGGTGCCCGTCACCGTCGCCATGATCGAGCCGCGGCAAACTGTACTGTGGGACGACTTCTCCGGCCGATTGGAAGCCATCAACCGCGTCGAGCTCCGCCCTCGCGTCGCCGGCGCGATCCTAGCAACCAAGTTCACTGAAGGCGCGCTGGTGAAGGCCGGCGACGTCCTGTTCAAGATCGACCCGGCGCCTTACGCGGCAGAGGTCGACAAGGCCAACGCCCAGCTCGAGGCGGCGAAGGCGCGCGTGGTATTCACCACCAGCGAGGTCGAACGCGGCGCGCAACTCGTCGGCAACGCCGTCGTGACACGCCGCGATTTCGATCAGCGCGAGAACGCCAACCGCGAAGCGATCGCCAACGTGAAGGCGGCCGAGGCGACGCTCCAGACTGCAAAGCTCAACCTCGACTACACCGAGGTGCGCGCGCCCGTGGACGGCCGCGTCGGCAAGATCGAGGTCACCGTCGGCAATCTCGTCGCTGCCGGCACCGCCTCCCCGGTGCTGACCTCGCTGGTCTCGGTCAATCCGATCTATGCGTCGTTCGATGCAGATGAGGAGGTCGTGCTGCGTGCGCTGAACTCGATCGCGGACGCCACAGGGCAGCGCGGCAAGCTCGACCAGATTCCAGTGGAGATGACGACCTCCGGCGGTCTCTCGGCGAAAGGCCACATCCAACTGATCGACAACCAGGTCAACGGCCAGAGCGGCACGATCCGTGTCCGCGCGGTCTTCCAGAACGAGGACGGGCGTCTCATCCCCGGCCAGTTCGCCCGCGTGCGCATGGGTCAGCCGAAGCAGCAGTCGCTGGTGATGATCGATGAGCGCGCGATCGGCACCGATCAGGACAAGAAGTTCGTGATGGCGGTCGGTGACGACAGCCGGGCGGTTTACCGGCCGGTCACGCTCGGCGGCGCCGTGGACGGATTGCGCATCGTGACTGACGGCCTGAAGTCAGGCGACCGCATCGTCGTCAACGGCCTGCAGCGTGTGCGTCCGGGCGCCCTGCTCAAGACGGAGGTCGCCGCAATGGGTGCGCGTGGGCAGCAAGCGGCTTCCAACCACAGCAACCAGGATGTGGTGCAACGCTAAGCCACGTCATTCCGGGGCGCGCGGGCAGCACGACCCCGGAGTGACGCAATCATAGAACACCAAGACATCACTTCTGGATTCCGGGTTCACGGGCTTCGCCCACGCCCCGGAATGACGGGAGAGCTGTCTCTCGCGCAGGGGCAAAGCCATGAATCTCTCAAAGTTCTTCATTGATCGTCCGATTTTTGCAGGCGTTCTCTCGGTCCTGATCTTCCTTGCCGGCCTGATCTCGCTGTTCGCGATGCCGATCTCGGAATATCCCGACGTAGTGCCGCCGTCCGTCGTGGTCCGCGCCACCTATCCCGGCGCCAATCCCAAGGTGATCGCGGAGACGGTGGCAACGCCAATCGAAGAGCAGATCAACGGCGTCGAGAACATGCTCTACATGTCGAGCCAGGCGACCACCGACGGCGCCATGACGCTGACAGTGACGTTCCGGCTCGGCACCGACCCTGACAAGGCGACCCAGCTGGTGCAGAACCGCGTGCAGCAGGCCGAGCCGCGCCTCCCCGCCGTGGTGCGCCAGCTCGGCATCATCACCAAGAAGTCCTCGCCCGATCTCACCATGGTCGTTCACCTGCTGTCGCCGAACGGCCGCTACGACATGACGTATTTGCGCAACTACGCCGTGCTCAACGTCAAGGATCGGCTGGCGCGGATCGACGGCGTCGGCGACGTGCAGCTCTATGGCGCCGGCGACTATTCGATGCGGGTCTGGGTCGATCCGCAGAAGGCCGCCGAACATGGACTGACCGCGAGCGACATCGTGCGGGCGATCCAGGCGCAGAACGTCGAGGCCGCCGCCGGCGTGGTCGGCTCCTCCCCGAACGTTGCGGGCATCGATCTCCAGCTCTCCGTCAACGCCGAAGGCCGGCTTGCGAACGAGGACCAGTTCGGCGACATCGTGGTCAAGACCGGCGCGCGCGGCGAAGTGGTGCGGCTGCGCGATGTCGCGCGCATCGAGTTGGGCGCCTCCGAATACGGCCTGCGCTCGCTGCTCGACAACAAGCAGGCGGTGGCGATCCCGATCTTCCAGGCGCCCGGCTCCAACGCGCTGCAGATCTCCGACAATGTCCGCGCCACCATGGCGGAGATCAAGAAGAACATGCCCGAGGGCGTGTCCTACCAGATCGTCTACGATCCCACCCAGTTCGTGCGCTCCTCGATCGAGGCGGTGATCCACACGCTGCTCGAGGCGATCGCGCTGGTGGTGCTGGTGGTGATCCTGTTCCTGCAGACCTGGCGCGCCTCGATCATCCCGCTGCTGGCCGTGCCGGTGTCGATCGTCGGCACGTTTGCCGTGATGCACGTGTTCGGCTTCTCCATCAATGCGCTCAGCCTGTTTGGCCTCGTGCTCGCGATCGGCATCGTCGTCGACGACGCCATCGTCGTGGTCGAGAACGTCGAGCGCAACATCGAGGCCGGGCTGTCGCCGCGTGATGCCACCTATCAGGCGATGCGCGAGGTCTCGGGGCCGATCATCGCGATCGCCATGGTGCTGATCGCCGTGTTCGTGCCGCTCGCCTTCATCTCCGGCCTCACCGGGCAGTTCTACAAGCAGTTTGCGCTGACGATCGCGATCTCGACCGTGATCTCGGCCGTCAACTCGCTGACGCTGTCGCCGGCGCTGTCGGCGCTGCTGCTTAGGGGACACAACGAGCCGAAGGACAGGCTAACGCTCATCATGGAAAAGGGCCTTGGCTGGTTCTTCCGCGGCTTCAACAAGGCTTTTACGCGCTCCTCGGAGAATTACGGCGGCAGCGTCACCAGGGTGATCTCGGGCAAGGCCGCGGTGATGGGCCTCTACGCGGTGCTGGTCGGCCTCACCGCCCTCCTGTTCCAGCAGGTGCCGAGCGGCTTCGTGCCGGGCCAGGACAAGCAATATCTGGTTGGCTTCGCCCGCCTGCCCGATGGTGCCACGCTCGACCGTAGCGAAGACGTCATCCGCAAGATGAGCGACATCGCCCTGACCCAGCCCGGCGTCGAGAGTTCTGTCGCCTTCCCCGGCCTGTCGATCTCCGGCTTCACCAACTCGTCCAACGCCGGCATCGTGTTCTCGACATTGAAACCGTTCGACGAGCGCAAGGATGCGGCCCTGAGCGGGAACGCAATTGCGGCCGACCTGAACAAGAAATATGCCGGCATCCAGGAAGCCTTCATCGCCATGTTCCCGCCGCCGCCGGTCAACGGCCTCGGCACCATCGGCGGCTTCAAGCTGCAGATCGAGGACCGCGCCGGTCTCGGCTATGAGGCGCTGAACGAGGCGACCAAAGCGTTCATGGCGGCGATGCAGAAGGCGCCGGAGATCGCCGGCGTGTTCTCGAGCTTCCAGGTTAACGTGCCCCAGCTGTTCGCCGACATCGATCGCACCAAGGCGCTGCAGCTTGGCGTGCCCGTGCCGGAGGTGTTCAACACGCTTCAGATTTACCTGGGGTCCTACTACGTCAACGACTTCAACAAGTTTGGCCGCACCTATTCCGTCCGCGTCCAGGCTGACGCGCCGTTCCGCGCCCGTGCCGACGACATCAGGCAGTTGAAGGTGCGCTCGTCTTCCGGAGACATGGTGCCGTTGTCGGCGCTGCTCACTATCCGCCAGAGTGCGGGGCCGGAGCGCGCGATCCGCTACAACGGGTTCCTCTCGTCCGACATCAACGCGGCAGCGGCACCTGGCTTTTCGTCGGGCCAGGCGCAGGAGGCGGCGACGCGGATTGCGGTGGAGGTGCTCCCGCCCGGCTTTGCCTTCGAATGGACCGACCTGACCTATCAGGAGTTCATCGCCGGCAATTCCGGCCTCTGGGTGTTCCCGCTGGCGATCCTCCTGGTGTTCCTGGTGCTGGCCGCGCTCTATGAGAGCCTGACACTGCCGCTCTCGATCATCATGATCGTGCCGATGGGCCTGCTCGCTGCGATGTTCGGCGTCTGGATCTCCAAGGGAGACAACAACGTCTTCACCCAGATCGGGCTTATCGTCCTCGTGGGACTCTCCGCCAAGAACGCGATCCTGATCGTCGAATTCGCGCGCGAGCTCGAATTCGCAGGACGGACGCCGATCCGGGCCGCGATCGAGGCGAGCCGCTTAAGGCTGCGCCCGATCCTGATGACGTCGATGGCGTTCATCATGGGCGTGCTGCCGCTGGTGCTCTCGACTGGTGCGGGCTCGGAGATGCGGCGCGCCATGGGTGTTGCGGTGTTCTCCGGCATGATCGGCGTCACCGTGTTCGGCCTGTTCCTGACGCCGGTGTTCTATGTGCTGCTGCGGACCGTCACCGGCAACAAACCGCTGGTGCATCACGGCAGCGACGTCGGCGTGGCGCCGGTTCAAGGTTCAGTCGCCAACCCTGGGCACTAGACCAGGGAAATCCCCGAGAGCAGCAACAGAACGAGCACGGTCTTGCGAAAGACCGTCTCGTTGACGCGGTGGAAGGCGATCACGCCGAGCACTGATCCGGCAAACAGCGCCGGCAGGCTGACCGCGAGATCCACGAAGACTCTTGACGACAGGTCCTGATGTCCGACCAGCAGGACGATCGCAAAGACCTGCATGGCGGCGATGAAAGGCTGCACCAGGCCGCGCTGCTCGCTCTTGGGCATGCCGCGCATGTCACACCAGATCGTCGGGATTGCACCCGGCATCGCCGTCAGCCCGCCGACGAGCCCACCTCCGAACCCGATCAGCGCGACCCAGTGCCGGCCCACCGTCTCACCGGCAGTCACCAGTGTCGGGCGCAGCAGCATGTAGGCCGCATAGAGCGCGACGACGATGCCGAAGCCGCGCCTGAGCAGATGCGTATCCGCGCTCTGCAACAGCGACACCGCGATGGGTACGCCGATCAATCCGCCGACGATCAGCAGGAGACTGCCCTCCCAGCGGATGCTGCGCCGGAGCGCCCACAGATTGGTTGCCTGCACGCCGATGCTGCACGCCATCATCAGCGGCACGGCCTCCAGGGGCTGAAACACCCGAAGCAGGATCGCGCCCGCCACGGCGGAGAACGCGAAACCGGAGAGCCCCGAAACGAAGGCGCCGGCGAATACGGCAACGCTAAGCAGAATCAGAGTCGTAACATCGGGCACGGATCGTCCTCCGGTCAATCGTAGGGGATCTGCGGGACAACAGAATCGGGGCTCTCGGTGCAGACGGCCGCCTCACGCGGAAACGACACGTGCATCGCGAGGGCGTGAGATCGTTCCAGAAGCGCCAGTCCGACCAGCTGAAGAGCGACGAGCGCCGCGGTCAGCACGATCGCGACGATGTTGAAATTACGCGCGCTCGAACGCAGCTTGGCCGGCGTCGCGCTCGCGCGCATCAGATCCGTAGGCATTTCCTGAAACATCCTCTTCCTTGCCGGCCGGAATGATTTCGTTCAAAGGCAATGTTTCGTCCGGCTTAGCCAGCAGATGGTGATAACGCTGCAATGCGCGCCGCGCGTCGATCTTGCGCTGCTCGCGAAGCACAGCGCCGACGCGAGCGACGATGTCACGGAACTTGTCGGCCATAGCAAGCGACGTCCTTCGCACGACGATCTCCTCTCAACCTGTACGAGAGAATGATGAGATTCACTCCAGCCTGCTGTGAGTTGCTTCACAAAAACTCCGATACGCCGAACAAGTATTCGTGTGACGTGTCTCTAGAAGAGAATGCAGAAAATCGCGTCATTCGATCGAATGACGCGCGATAACTTTCTGATGATGTCTATGTTTGAACCTGGCCCCGAGCTGCAGCGATCGGTCCGCAACGCGCGTGCGCGTCAGTGCAGAAGCGGATTGGAGAATCCCGCCGCAAGCTTGACGAGATCGGCCTGACGGGAAACGCCGGTCTTGGCGAAGACACGATGCAGATGCGTCTTCACCGTCGTCTCGGCGATCCCCAGCGCAGCCGCGGTCTCCGGCACACCGCCGACCTCGACGATCGACTGCAGGACACGCAGTTCCGCAGGCGTCAATTCGAACGTGCGGTCGATCAGGCCTGCACATGAGCGACTGTCGAGTTCCGCTTTCCAGACAAGCAAGGCCCCGACGGCCGCCGTGCGCTCCGTCGCACCATCGCGCAGCAGCGAGGGCAGCGCGATCACGTGTGCGACGTAGTGCGATCCGTCATGCGACGTCAGAGGGATCTTTCGACCGTCTGCCGCCGCCACGGCAACCTCTCCCGGATCACGGAAGATATTGCGCAGGGCGAGGTTAGCCTCGGAAGATCTCGTCACCAGCCGACCCGAGATGGAGCGTAGAACATCGTCGGCGGCCAGGATCGTCTCCGCGGCCGAATTGCTGTGGACGATCCGGCAGGTTGAATCGAGCAGGATGACGCCGGCGTTCAGGCGGTCCACGACGTCGGCCAGCGCGGTCGCGCGTTGCTGCTTCCGCTCGATCGCGCGGTTGATCATCAGAGCCCGGCTCGCATGCGGGACGAGGGACTGCATTCGCGCGCGCTGCTCGTCGTCGAGCATGTCCCTGCCCGGAATGACGGTCAGCAGCATCGGACACGGCGACTTCGATTGCTCCAGCACCACGTTGGCGACGTCGACACAGCCCTGGGGACGCAACCATTCCTGATAGAAACGGCCGCGGCGGTACTCGTCGAAATTCACGAGGTCGGGAATGTTGCGCACCTCGCCATACCCGGGAAGCCGGGCGAGCGGATCGTACCGCGCGTAGGTTTCGGAGTAGAGCTGGATGTAATGCGGATCAACCCCACAATAATAGTGCGTCGCGCCGGACTTGCTGACCGTATCCTTCGAAATCAAGCCACAGGCCTGGCTGCCGATGAACGCATTGAGCATGACGACGACGTCACGCCACAACTCAGGGTGGAGTCCCGCATCATAGATACTCTCGATCAGCTCGGAATGACCTGGAGGTCGGGGCATCGGAACAGCCAATGATGTCAAGCCTGGAGATTTGCGGAATGTTCTTCATGCCCGGCGGCTTCTGTGAGTCTATTGCGGAAGCAAAAGGTTCAACGCCGACAGCGATTTGCCGGTCAATGGACGAGCGGATTGGCAAATCCCGCCGCGAGCTTGACGAGATCGGCCTGCCGGCCGACGCCGGTCTTGGCGAAGACGCGATGCAGATGCGTCTTCACCGTCGTTTCTGCTATGCCGAGCGCTGCCGCCGTCTCCGGGACACCGCCGACTTCGACGATCGACAGGAACACGCGGAGCTCCGCCGGCGTCAGATCGAACGTCCGCGCGATCAATTCGCCACAAAACCGTCCATCGAGCGACACCTTGCGCACAAGCAGCGCACCGGCGGCATCGACCACGCGCTCGCTGCTGTTGCGCAGCAGAGAGGACAACGGCAGCAGATGAGCGACGTAACGCTCGCCCGTGGGTGACAGCAGCGGCACAGCATGGCCGCTTGCGGCAAGCAGCGCACCGTCG
>NZ_JALBGZ010000185.1:0-9477 GCF_023006515.1 Bradyrhizobium sp. PRIMUS42 | reverse complement strand
GCCATCGCCATGGCCTGCGATATCCGCATCGCCGCGCAATCCGCCTTCGTCGCCACCGGCTATGCGCGCATCGCGCTCAGCGGCGATTACGGCATCGCCTGGCTGTTGACGCGGCTGGTCGGCACCGCGCGGGCGCGGGAATTGATGTTCACCGGCGATCGGGTCGACGCCGCGCGCTGCGAGGCGATCGGCCTCGTCAATCGCGTCGTGCCCGACGACAGACTTCAAGCCGAAGCCTTTGCGCTAGCAAAGTCGCTCGCTGAAGGCCCGCGCCTGGCGCTGCGCTACATGAAGGACAATCTCGACGAGGCCGTACTGTTCGACTTCGAGACAGCGCGCGACCACGAGGCCGAACGATTGATCCGCCTGACCACGACCGCCGATCACAAGGAGGCGGTGCAGGCGTTCATCGAGAAGCGGAAAGCGGTGTTCACGGGGAAGTAGCCGGTTCGAAAAACCCTCACCGTCACCCTGAGGCGGCCGCTTCTTCAGCGGCCCTCGAAGGGCGACGGCCCGACTGTTGCCCGGAGGAATCGAACGCCAGGAAAGCAGCGGGGCGGTTCATCCTTCGAGGCTCGCTCTGCGGGCCGCCGCAGAGCGAGCGCCTCAGGATGACGGAAGTAAACAAAAAAAGCCCGGCTCTGTTTCACCAGAGCCGGGCTTGCAGTGGAGTCAGGCCGAGGCTGAGGGGCTATCGGCCTGACGGGAAAGGGCGGCGAGGCGCCAGCTCGCGCAGGGAATGTCTTTCGGTGCGACCGCGATCTCCTTGTCGAAGCGCACCAGCTTCCAGTCATCCGGATGATTGACGAAGGCGAAACCGGATTTGCGGGCGAGCGAAAGCATGGTTTCGTTGGAGCGGAGCGTCTCACCGAAGATATGCGCGGCGCCAAGCGCGGCGGCGCGGCATTCGAGGTTCTTCAGCAGCGCGGTGGCAATGCCGTGGCCCTGCCAGCGATCATCGACCGACAGGCCGAATTCGAGCGTCGCGGTTTCGGCGTGCAGCGCGTAGCGCGCCTCGGCAACGATGGTCTCGAAGCCGTCGACCCTCATGGTCGCGACCACCGTAAAACGTTCGCGCTCGCCAATCTCAAGGAAGTCGTGCAGCAGGCCGTTGGGCAGCTCGCTGATCGCGCCGAAGAAGCGGTTGTAACGCGAGCGGGTCGAGAGCGAGCGAAAATAGTGCTGAAGCTCGTCGGCGTCGCGCGGCTCGACGAAGCGAACGTTGAGCGCCTCGCCGTGACGGGTGCGCAGCGTGTCCGAATATTGCTGGAGGTCTTCGAGGCGGAGAGTGCTCATGACACATGCCCTACGGAAAAGGGACCGCCGGCGCCCCTGTCTTCAGGCGGCGCCGGCCTGGCGGCCAATCAGGCCCGCCAGAAGGGTTTGTCGGCCTCGGAGGCGATATCGCTCCAGGACAGTCCGACGTCCTGGAGATCCCGCGCCGTCCATTGGGTGAGCTCGCGCCTGTTGCGATAGCGCTCGTGCCAGACATGCAGCGTCTCACTGACCTGTTGAAGCAGGCTTGGCACATGATGATTTGTCATCGAGTTGTGAGTCAAAGTAGACATTTCCAGCTCCTGGAGCTAACTTGACCGCTAATATCTGCCTGCTGTTGCGCTGCGACAAACGACAATTTGTACCTTTTCGCATGAAATAACGTCATGTATCCTGCTGCCAAATGACTGCCAGATTGCCCTCCCTGAACGGATTGCGGGCGTTCGAGGCCGCCGCGCGCCATCTCAGCTTCACGCTGGCGGCCACCGAATTGAACGTGACGCAGACCGCGATCAGCCATCAGATCCGGAGGCTCGAGGAGGAGCTCGGCATCCGCCTGTTCATCCGGCAGAACCGCGCGCTGGCGCTGACGCCGGAAGCGCGCGACTATTTGCCGGGCGTCCGCGCGGCCTTCAACGACCTCCGGCTTGCGACCGACCGGTTGCTGCGCAAGGACGATGACAAGGTGCTGACCGTCTCGACCTTGGCCTCGCTCGCCGCAAAATGGCTGCTGCCGCGGCTGACGGATTTCCAGGAGCAGCATCCGGGCATCGATGTCCGCATCACCACCTCGGCCACCTTCGTCGACTTCCAGCGCGACAATGTCGATGCCGCGATCCGCTACGGCCGCGGCCAGTGGCCCGGCCTGCGCGCCGACTGGCTAATGGCGGATGAGCTGTTTCCGGTATGCAGTCCGTCGCTGCTGCGCGGCGACAAGCCGCTGCGCCGGCCTGAAGACCTCCGGCACCATCCGCTGCTGCACACCTCGAACACCAATAGCGACGATTGGCGGCTGTGGCTGACGGCGGCGGGCCTGCCGGCCGACATCGCCAGGCATCCTGGCATCACCTTCGACATGATCTTCATGACCGTCCAGGCCGCGATCGACGGCATCGGAGTCGCCATGGGGCGGACGTCCTACGTCCAGGACGACATCGCCAAGGGCCGCCTCGTGGTCCCTTTCAAGATCGCGCTGCCGGCGGATGCCGGCTTCTACCTGGTCTCGCCCGAGGGCCGCCGCGAGGCGCCGAAACTGGTCGCATTCCGGGAATGGATGCTCGCTGCAACGCAAAATAAAGCCTGAAGAATCATCGGCTTCCGCGGCAAAAGCGGTTGACTTGCTTCGCCCCGCGCGGGAAGGGATGAGACAGATTGTCGCAGCTACAATCTGCCGTCTTGCCGTGAAATCATTTCCGGTCCGGCCACGTCTTGAAGGGGAGAACGCCATGGCTGGACCAGCCACCTCAACCAATTCACCCGAAATCAAGTCGCGCATCGGCGCGATCCTGCGCGCGACGTCAGGCAATTTCCTCGAGCAGTTCGACTTCTTCCTGTTCGGCTTCTATGCCGCCGCCATCGGCAAGGCGTTCTTCCCCTCCTCCAACGAGACCGCGTCGCTGCTCAACACCTTCGGCGTGTTCTGGCTCGGCGCGTTGATGCGGCCGGTCGGCGCGATCGTGCTTGGCGCGTACATCGACCGCATCGGCCGCCGCCAGGGCCTGATCGTCACGCTCGGCATCATGGCCTTCGGCACCGTGGTGATCGCATTCTGCCCGAGTTACGCGACCATAGGCATCGCGGCGCCCGTCATCGTGCTGATCGGCCGGCTGCTGCAGGGCTTCTCAGCGGGCGTCGAACTCGGCGGCGTGTCGGTCTATCTCGCGGAAATCGCAACGCCCGGCAATCGCGGCTTCTACACCTCGTTCCAATCAGCGAGCCAGCAGGTCGCGATCTTCGTGGCCTCCATCCTCGGCTTCATCCTGTCCGAGGTGATGCCGGCCGACACGGTCGCCGCCTGGGGCTGGCGCATTCCCTTCTTCGTCGGCTGCCTGATCATTCCCCTGATCTTTGTCCTGCGGCGGACGCTGGAGGAGACGCCGGCCTTCCTCGCCATGAAGAAGCACCCCACGGCCAGCGAGGTGTTCGCCTCCGCGCTCGCCAATTGGCGCATCGTCGTCCTCGGCATGATGATCGCGATCCTGACCACGACGACGTTCTATTTCGTCACCGTCTACACGCCGACCTTCGGCAAGACGGTGCTGAAGCTGTCGACGCAGGACGCGTTGCTCGTGACCCTGCTGGTCGCGGTGAGCAACTTCATCTGGAATCCGGTCGGCGGCGCATTGTCCGACCGCATCGGCCGCAAGCCGGTGCTGCTCGCCATCGCCGGTCTCTCGCTTGTCACCGCCTATCCGGCGCTGCACTGGCTGGTGGCGGCGCCGACCTTCGGCAAGCTGCTCGCGGTCGAGATGATGTTCTCGTTCTATTTCGGTGTCTACAGCGGCACCATGTTAGGTGCGCTGGTCGAGATCGTGCCGGCGCATGTGCGCACCACCTGCTTCTCGCTTGCGTTTGCGCTCGCCGCCGCGCTGTTCGGCACCTTCACGCCGCTCGCCTCCACCTGGTTGATCGAGCGCACCGGTGACAAGGCCTCACCCGGCTTCTGGCTGATGTTCGCCGCCCTGCTCGGCATCATCGCGGCGTCGACGGTGTATCGCGGCGGCGGCAAGTCGGTGCCGACATATGATGCGGTGCCGGAGCCGGTCGCAGGGCATTAGAGCGGTGTTATTCCGGGGCGCGTAGCGCGAACTCTGATGCGCAATTGGGGCATCAGAGAATCCATTTCTCCGAGCATCCTGTTGCACGATGGATTCCGGGTTCGGCCCTGCGGACCGCCCCGGAATGACAGCGGCGGCTACAGCTCCACCACCACGTAGTCGCTCTCGACCCTGACCGTAACAGTCTCGGCGACATACGGCCCCTTCACCACGCTGGCACCCGGCTCGACTTGGGCGGGATAGGCCTTCACGCGGAAGCGGCGGGGGTCGCAATAGGATTGGCCGGTGCGGATGTCGAATTCCCATCCGTGCCAGGGGCAGCGGATGATCTCGCCGAGTTTCGTATATTCGATCTCGCCGGGATCCCGGGATTGCGCGAGCCCGATCAGCGGGCCCTCGCACAGCGCCGCGCCCTGATGCGGGCAGCGGTTCATCAGGCCGAAATATTCACCCTTGATGTTGAAGACCGCGATCGGCCGCCCGTCGATCTCCAGGAATTTTCGCGTGCCCGGCGGAAGCTCGTCGACCGGCGCGATGACATGCCGCGCCATCAACCAATCCCGTATAGGGCGCGCGCATTGCCGAGATAGAACGCCTCGCGATTGGCCTCGCTGACGCCCGCGGGTAAGACCCGCGAGGGCTCGTCATAGTCCCAATGCGGATAGTCGGTGGCGAACAGGAGCCGGTCCCAGCCGATCCAGTCGATGACATCGAACAAATCCTCGCGCCGTTCCGGATCCTCCATCGGCTGCGTGGTCCACCACACCTGCTCACGGATATATTCGGACGGCGGCCGCTTCACATGCGGCACCTCGCTGCGCAGGCGCTGCCACACCTTGTCCAGCCGCCACGCCAGCGACGGCGCCCAGCCGAAGCCGGCCTCGATCATCACCATCTTCAGTTTCGGGAAGCGCTCGAACACGCCTTCCAAAACAAGACTGGCCAGCGCCGATTGCTGGCACTGCGAATGGCCCACCATCTCCTCGATGTAATAGGAGGGCCAGCCCGACGGCGTGATCGGATTGCCGCCGAAGCCGAAGGCGTGGACGCCGACGGGCAGCCCCGCTTCTTCCGCGGCCTGATAGATCGGCCAGTAGCGGCGCTGGCCGAGCGGCTCGACATTGCGGCTGAGCAGCAGCACCTGGACGAAGTTCTTGTCGCCGGCGCGCTCGCGGATTTCGGCAGCGGCCGACAAACCATCCTCATTGCCGACGACGATGGACGCCTTCAACCGCTTGTCCCTGCTGGTCCATTTGTCGATCTGCCAGTCGTTGATCGCCGAGCACAGAGCGGCCGAGAGTTCATGATTGCGGATGCCCTGCCCGGTGTTGAGCGGATTGAGCACCCCTAACTGCACGTTGTTGGGATCGAGCAGCTGCTTCTGCATGAAGGAGAGCGAGGAGCCCTGCGGCCCGCCTTCGGGCGGATAGGCATCGCGGCGCGAGGCATTGGGCTGGGCCTTCGGATAGGGCGGGCCTTCCATCATGCCCTGATAGGCGTGGACACCGTAGACTTCGAGATGATGCTGCCAGCGTTTGGCGAGATAGGGATAGAGCTCGGTGCGGGTGGCGCGGGCCGGATGGATGTCGCAATCCGCGATCGCGGTTTTCGGAGTCAGTGGGGAAGCAGCTTCGGAGCTCTCGCGGAATTGGATATTCATCGCCTTGCCTCCTTTGGCAGCGGGCTAAGTCAGGCGGGGATAGGTCGCATGCGGATTGTCGATCATGATCTTGCGCACGAGATCAGGGGTGAGACCTTCGGGCAGCGCGTTCTGGCCGTCGAACTGCCAGTGCGGATAGTCCGTGGAGAATAGGACCAATTCGTCCGACTGCATATGATCAAACAGGCGAATTAATGTCGCGTCGTCTGGCGGCGCATCAAATGGCTGTAACGAGAAGCGGATGTTGCTGCGCACAATCTCCAGCGGCGCGCGATCGACCCAAGGCGTCTCCATTCGCACCCCGCGCCAGAACTTGTGCAGGCGCCAGAGATAGGGGGAGATCCAGGAGACGCCCGACTCCAGCATCACCATTTTCAGGCGCGGATATTTGGCGAACACGCCCTCGACGATCAGGCTCGTGAGCTGAGTCTGGAACGCCTGGGCCTGCCCGACATAATCCTCGATGTGATAGGAACCCCATCCCACCGCGGTCGGCGGATTGTGGTAAGCGGAACCGGCGTGGATGCCGACCGGAAGTTCCAGCCGTTCCGCGGCTTCATAGATCGGCCACAGCGCGCGCTTGCCGAGTGGCGTGTCGCCCATGACCAGCATCAGCACCTGCACAAAGCGCTTGTCCGGCGCGCAGCGCTCGATCTCGGCGACGGCCTTCTCGACGCTTTGCGTCGGGATCACGATCGAGCCGCGCAGCCGCTTGTCGCGATCGAGCCATTCCCGCGCCAGCCAGTCGTTCAACGCGCGGCAGAAGGCGGCCTGCAAATCTTCCGAAAACACCATCTGCACGCCGTAGAGCGGATTGCAGATGGCATGCTCGAGCTTGAAGGCATCGAGCACATGGCGTTGCATGTCCTCCAGGCTCTCGCCCGGCTTGCCGCTCTCGGGGCGCCAATCGGGGCGCGCCACGATCGGTGACCTCTCAGGATAGGATTGCGAGACGAGGTCGACCATGCCGCGCGTCGTCACCTGATCGCGCCAGTAATCGTTCAGGTACGGCAGCAAGCTGGTCAGATGCGGCACGGCCGGATGCACATCGCAATCCACCCCGCCCGCGATCAGGGACGCCATGACGCCTCCTTCACGTTTCCTCGTCAATTTTGTCTCTTGCCCGCCATTCAAGCAGGCCTGCCCGCCGCCCGCAACTCAGCGAGGGCAACCGGCATATGCTAGGAAGGCTGAGCAACGTTTCGGGGACATGAGAGGTTCAGGGAAATGAAAGAGCTCGTCGGCATTGCGGAACAGATCGCCGCCAAATTGATCGCGCGCAAACAGACCATCGCCGTGGCGGAATCCTCGACCGGTGGCCTGCTCGCGGCCAGCCTGCTCGCGGTGCCCGGCGCCTCCGCCTATTTCCTCGGCGGCGCGGTGGTCTACACCCGCGATGCCAGGCGCGTGCTGATGGATATTTCGGATGAAGGAATGAAGGGCTTTCGCTCCTCCTCGGAGCCCTACGCGCAATTGCTGGCCGAGCAGATGCGAACGCGCTTCAACAGCGATTGGGGCCTGTCCGAGACCGGCGCAGCCGGCCCCACCGGCAACCGCTATGGCGACGCCGCAGGTCATAGCTGCATGGCAGTCGCGGGGCCGGCGGCAGAGGTGATGACGCTGGAGACGGGGAGCAAAGAGCGGTTCGCGAACATGCAAATGTTCGCGGCGACGGCGCTGAGGTTGTTGTTGAGGAAGCTGGAGGAGTGAGCTGCTGCCGCAGCAGGGAGACTCCCAATACCGTCATCCTGAGGTGCGAGACACGTGGCGCAACGCGCCACGTGGGGAGCCTCGAAGGATGAACGGCCGGGATGCAGCGGGGCCGTCGCCCTTCGAGGCTCGCCGAAGAGGCGAGCACCTCAGGGTGACGCGGCGCTTTTTGCGCTTGCTGCAACGATTACCTCATCGCCCCAAATGCCGCATGAAAATCCGCACCACATAGCCCTGGAATCGCGGTGCCTCGTCGTACAGATCCGACGCGATCCGCTCGATGGTCTCGCGGAGCGACAGGAATTGCGCTTGGCGCGCGCTGCTTTCGGTGCCCTGCATGCCGGCGAGCTCGTCCATCGCGGCGTCGCTGATCTGGCACTGAACGACCTCGTCGTCGCTCAGCATGGTGAAGCGAAAGGCCAGCCGTTGGAGGTCGTGGCCGATGATCTTGTCGCGCGTCAGCGGCATCCAATTGTCCCGTTCGCCCCCCCGAACGGGACAATGCTGAAAATCTGCCGCGTTGTCACCATCCGCGCCGAAAGACATGGCCGTCATCCGGCGCCCCTCATCAGGAGGGATCGGTGAACCGGCTGCTCACCAGCTTCAATAGGTGAGCGCTGTGCCGGTCGGCCTCTCGAGTGCCGCGGACAGCGATCGATATTCCTCGCAGTTTGTCCCGCAAATCGACGCAATGCGGCCAAGGTGATAGAGCGCCTGCTCGCGATTGCCGCGCTCGAGCTGCCACAACCCGTAATATTGCCACGTCAGCACGTGGTTCGGGTCCGCCTTCAATGCGCGCTCATACCAGACCTGCGATTGCTCGTAATCGCCGAGCTTGCGATAGGAGTAGCCGATGAGGTTGGCGACGTTCGGATGGTCGTCATGGCCGAGCGACTTCAATTGCGCGATCGCGGCCGCATAGTCGTTGCGCGCGTAGACGGTGTCATAGGCCATGCGATAGCCGGGCGCGAATGCGGGATCGTCGATGCTGGACTGGTTGTTCGGCTTCTTGCCCTTCTGGGTTGCCTTGGTACCCGGGCGTTTCGGATAGGTCGGCTGCGGCTTTTGATCCGAATACGCTCCGGCATACGGATCGGTGGAACTGACGCCACCCCCGCCTCCGCCACCCCCGCCTCCACCCGCGGCGAATGCCGGCCAGCTCAACAGGGCTGCCGCGAATGTACCCAACGCGACGCACCTGATCATCGCTGCGATCATGTCTGCCTCCTGTACTGTTTCAAGCGGCCCCGGACGAATTGATAACCCTGCCTCGGCGGCAATATTCCGGGACGCTGCGCTTCAGAAGGCTTCAGCGTTCGTACGACAGATCCGGTGTCCTTTACTGGAACGCGACCTCGGCGAAGCTGCGCAGCTTTCGCGAATGCAGCCGCTCCGATTCCTGCTGCTTGAGCCGCTCCAGTGCCTTCAGGCCGATCTCGAGATGCTGGCCGACGCGGCGGCGGTAGAATTCGCTAGCCATGCCGGCGAGCTTGATCTCGCCGTGCAGTGGTTTGTCGGAGACGCAGAGCAGCGTGCCGTAGGGCACACGGAAACGATAGCCGTTGGCGGCGATCGCGGCCGATTCCATGTCGAGCGCAACCGCGCGCGACTGCGACAGGCGGCGGATCACCGCCGGCCCGGAGATCTCCCAATTGCGGTTGTCGACACTCGCCACCGTCCCCGTGCGCATCAGGCGCTTGAGCTCAAAGCCTTCGAGCCCCGTGACGTCCTCGACCGCCTCCTCGAGCGCGACCTGCATCTCGGCCAGCGCCGGGATCGGCACCCACAAGGGCAGCTCGCGATCGAGCACATGGTCCTCGCGCACATAGCCGTGCGCGAGCACGTAGTCGCCGAGCCGCTGCGTGTTGCGCAGGCCCGCGCAGTGGCCAAGCATCAGCCAGGCATGCGGGCGGAGCACCGCGACGTGGTCGGTGACGTTGCGCGCATTGGACGGACCGGTGCCGATGTTGATGAGGGTGATGCCGCGATAGCCCGGCGCGACCAGGTGGAAGGCCGGCATTTGCGGCGTGCGCGCAGGCGCGTCCCCGCTGGTGG
>NZ_JALBGZ010000184.1:0-9497 GCF_023006515.1 Bradyrhizobium sp. PRIMUS42 | reverse complement strand
CGCCGAACACGACGAGATTGGCGGGGTTGGAGATCGGCAGCACGAAGCTTGCGGTATTGGCGATGAAGGCGCAGACGAACAGATAAGGCAGCGGTTTTGCGCCGGCCGCGCTTGGCGGGGCGCCGACGGAACATGCTGAAGAGATCGACCATCCCCGCCTTCTAAGCCTTTCGCGACGATCCTGCGCGAATTCGCGCGATCTGCCGCACCGGCCTTTCGATTCGCCGATGCAGCATGAGTGAAGGGATGTCTCATGCCCAGTGAAACACGCCCGAAAAGCGGCGGACCCCGCTTCGATAGCCCTGCGCGCTAGATACAGTCTCGCCGGCCAAGCTTCAACCTCGGTTCGGTCGCATCCGAACCAAGACGTTGAATTCATTTCGGTTTACTTGCACCAGGCAACTGCAAAGGCGGCGCCCCGCCGGGCTTGCCCGAACCGCAATCATTGCCGCCGCCCTGCGGCAGCAGAGCCTGAACCCGGCCGTTGTCGGATTCCACCCGCGACACGCCCGTCGTCATGTCGACCATCAAACGGTCGCCGCGGAGCACGTTCTTGCACTGCGTCAGAACCACCTGGCCGCCACCGCCGAGCATGGTGATGAGATTGGTCCTGGTATCAAACACGGCGGTCTCGCCGGTCACCACCTGGTCCTTCTGGGTGACCACGACATTGCCACGTGCCTCCAGCCGCTTGATCGAGGAGCTGCCGCCCGGGCCCGGCTGCGCCGACTGCATCGGCGCCGACTTCGCGCCCTTCGCCGGTGCGGGCTGCGGCGTCGCAGGCTTGTCGCCGCCAGATTCGTAAAACACCACCAGCGTCTTCGAGGTCATGGTGGTGTCGCCCTGCACGACCTTCACATTGCCGGCGAAGGTCGCCTCCTTCTTCTTGTCGCGCATCTCGAGCGAGGCGGCCTCGATCTGGATCGGCTGGTCGCGGTTCTGCGAAAAGCCCTGCATCGCGTTGGGCACGCCCTGCATCGTGCTCTGCGCGAGGGCCGCTCCGCCGGCGACCAGCGCGACGCCGACTGCAAGTGCAGCCGCGCTGATGATGGCGCACCGCTTGTGGTCGCTGCGCGAAAAAGACTTGATCATGAAAATCATCTTGAGTTGGCAGACTTGTTCTGAGGCGTACGTGTCTTCGCCGGCGGCGCCGGCTCGGGTGGCGCAGGCTGAGCGGCGGCGGGCTCATCCAGCTTGTCCAGATGCATCACCACATTGCCCTCGAAGCGGATGACGTCGCCGCCTTCGGTGATGCGCAATTTGTCCGCGGTCAGCGTGCCATTGGTCAGCTTGACGTCGACGCGCTCGTCCGAGGAGACCGTGCCCTTGTTCATGTCGACGAAGGCGGAGTTCAGCCGCGCCTCGTAGCCGGTGGACGTGCGCAGGAAGATGTCCTTGTGCAGATCGAGCTGCTGCTGCTTGTTGTCGAAGCGGCCGGTGCGGGCATCTAGGAACAGGGTGGATTGATCCTCCATCAGCACTTTCGCGCGCAGGTCCTTGAGATCGACATGATCGGGATCGGTGATGTCCTGGGTCGCGGTCTTGGCCCAGAGCTCGTAGGGACGCTGGTCCGGCGTGAAGCCGGAAAGATGCGGCGACTCCATGGTGATCTTGGTGCCCGACACCACCATGTTTTCGACCGTGAGCGGCAGCTCCGGAATCCGGAATTTGTTAAAGAACGCGACGTAGATGATCACGGCCATGGCCACGACCACCGTCGCCGGCACCGAGACGCGCAGAATCCGCACCAGGCGGCTGTGGCGCGCCGCGCTGGCAAACTTCGCCGCAAGCGCGGCGTCGTAGGTGGGATTGTGGGCCGAATTCACCTGAGTTCCTGAGGTGTCGCTCGCCTGGTCCGGTTGAAGGGCGCTGCATTGTAACCGGCGGCGCCTGAATATGCAGCCCGCGACAGGCTGTTACGAAAGTGTCCGAAACGGGGCGACAACTCCCTCCAGGAGGGCTCAGGAGTGCGCGAAAATGTCCTCTTCCTCCCAGCCCTGGAGATCGAGCAGGGCACGGGTCGGCAGGAAGTCGAAACAGGCTTTGGCCAGCGCGGTGCGACCCTCCCGCACCAGCATGGCATCTAACCGCTCGCGCAGGGCATGCAGGTGCAGCACGTCGGACGCGGCGTAAGCGAGCTGCGGCTCGGTCAGGCTGTCGGAACCCCAGTCGCTGGACTGCTGCTGCTTGGAGAGATCGACATTGAGCACCTCGCGCACGAGGTCCTTGAGGCCATGGCGGTCGGTATAGGTGCGGATCAGGCGGGAGGCGATCTTGGTGCAGTAGATCGGCCCGGTCATGACGCCAAACGTCTGGAACAGCACCGCGACGTCGAACCGCGCAAAGTGGAAGATCTTGGTGATCTCAGGATTGGCCAGCAGCGCCTTCAGGTTCGGCGCGTCGGTGTGCCCCTTGGGGATCTGCACCACGTCGGCGCTGCCGTCGCCCGGCGACAGCTGCACCACGCAGAGCCGGTCACGGTGCGGGTTCAACCCCATGGTCTCGGTATCGATCGCCACCGCTCCGGTGTAGCGGGACAGGTCCGGCAGGTCGCCGCGATGCAGGCGTACGGTCATGGCGTTTCAAACCTCGGGTCGAATTGGTGCGTCGGCATAATAACGAATTCGGATTGCCCGCGATGTAGCCATTGCCGGCGGGCCGCGCAAGCGCGGGGTTCGGTCAGATCGCCGCCAGCATGATGCAGATCATCGCCGCGACCGTGATGCGGCTGGCGCCGTCGCGGAAGGTGTAGAGAATCGGATCATCCGGCATCTCGCGGCGATGCGCCATCATCAGGGCGCGGCCGAACCAGTAGAGCAGCAGCGGGTTGAGCAGCCACAGCATCCAGGGCCGGCTGTACAGCGGCGTGACCGCGCTCGAGGAGACGTAGAGCGAGAACACGGTCACCGCGTTCATCGCGCTCGCCGCCGCCATCGCGGCGATGATTTGCAGATCGGTGACGCGATAGTCGCGGTTGGAGGGATCGGCAAGGCCTGCGCTCTCGCGCATGCTGAGCTCGCTGAAGCGCTTGATCAGCGCCAGCGAGGTGAACACGAACAGCGAGAAGATCAGCAGCCATTCCGACAGCACCACGCCGACGCCGACCGCGCCGGCCACGATGCGAAGCGTGTAGAGACCGGCGAGCGTGACGATGTCGACCAGCATCTTGCGCTTGAGCACGAGCGAATAGGCGATCGTGGTGACGAGATAGGCGCCGAGCACGCCGAGGAACAGCGGCGAGATGCAGAGGCCGGCTGTGACCGCGAACAGCCACAGCGCAGGGATCGCTAATAGCGCGGACGAGATCGGCAAGTCGCCGGCCGCGAGCGCGCGATGGCGCTTGGTCGGATGCTGCCGGTCGGCCGCGAGATCGAGCAGATCGTTCATCAGATAGGCGCCGGATGCGCAGGCCGAGAACGCCAGGAACGCCAGCAACGCGGAGCCGAAGCTGGCAAGGTTCAGCTGATGCGCGGTGATCACAGGCACGAACACCAGCGTGTTCTTGGCATATTGATAGACGCGCAGCGCCTTCGCCCAGGTCTTGAGGCTGGCTCTGCTTCTGTCGCGATTTTCGATGTGCTCGATGGAGGCGCGATCGAACGGCAGGCTGCCCGCAGCGAGGTCGGCCGGGGTGACGACGCCGTCGAAGCCGAGATGCGTCGCGATGCCGGCGGCATGATCGGCGAAACGATCCGCGACGAGGTAGATCTTCTCGCCCCGCGCGCGCGCCGCCAGCGCCCGGTTCAGCACATCGGAATCATAGGGCAGATGGGCGTAGTCGATCTCGGCCCGAGCCAGGATATCGGTGAGCGCCGCCATGCCCGGTCGTCCGCCCGCACCGAAACGGGCGAGCATGAGGGCGGGCCTGCTGAAGAGCGCTTCCATCAGCAGCTCCGAGCGCAACAGCGCGCCTTCGAGATCGACGACAAGCGTCCTCGAAGCCGCCGGGGCTACCGACGGTGCACCAGACTCGTACTGCCGGGCAGGCTGCTCCATCCGAAAAACGCTTCTCGTGACCTCGACATGACCGGCATTCAGCCGGGGGAGCAGGGAAATGGACGGCCGCGAGCCTAGGGGGCATTCGCTAAGGGCGGCTTAATCGGGGCTGCAGGAGCCGCGGGAACAGAGTGGGGGAGCGCCAGCCGATCCGGAGATAAATGCAGCCTTATCAATAAGATAGAACCCAGAAACGCTCATTGCATCTTCTTCTGCGCAGGCACGGCCGGCTTGACGGGGGTCACCTGGGCTTGCGGCTGTGCCGTTGCAGCGTCCGGCGTCGCGATCGCGATCGCGAACAGACGCCATTGCCCGGCCACGACCTGAAACGTGAGATCGAACTGGATCTGCTGCGGCCGGGTCGGAATGTAGCCTGCAAGACGCAGCATTCCGCGCTGATCGAGCGCGGGCGCCTCGCTGAATTGCGGCGCCAGCAATGCAGCACCATAGAGGTCGAAGTTGCGGCGCCGCAGGTCGAGAAAATTCAGCCCGAGATCGGCGGCACTGTTGCGTGCCTGGAAGTCGGGCGCGGCGAGGTCGCGCAGCACCGTGTAATTGCCCGTGCGGTTGGCATCGTTGAGCGTGAGCAGTGTCGAGCGGATCAGATAGAGCGCTTTCTCCAGTGTGACGGGCAGCGACGGCTGCGCCGGGGCCGGCTCAGGCGTCTTCTGCTGAGCCATCGCCGCGTCGTTCGCACAGGACAGCAGCAGCGCCAGTGCGATCAGCGCTCGCGCAATCAATTGCATGGAACGACCCTTTGCATGGAACGGCCCTGCTGCCTTCACCAGCCGACGCGCATGCCGACGCGGCCGCCCAATCCGCCGCCATTCGTGCCATAGGTCAGACCGCCACTGGCCTGGACGTGCTCGCTGACGCGCAGCGCCGCGCTCATCGAGAGGGCATTGGTGTTCTGGAACGTCCCCCAGTTCATGCTCATCGCGATCCTCTCGGACGGCATCAGCCAGGGCGAGCCGGACATCGCGAAGGCCATCGCGACACCGTTGATCGCCTTACCGGTCCTGCCGTCGAGGTCGTTGAGGCGGGCGTTGATGCCTGCGAGCTGGCTGTTGATGCCCGCGATATCCGCGGGGCTCGCAAACCCGAGCGCACTGAGCGAGGTGGAGGCGAGATTGCCGGCAGCGTCGGTGGTGACGAGCTGCACGGGCCCGGACTGCGCGGTCGTGCTCGCGGCCGAGGTGACGCCTGTCATCGTGTAGGTACTGCTCGCGGTCCCGTAAACCTGCTGGTTCGCGCGCGTCGCCGTGGCGCCATTGCCGATCGCGGTTGAGTTCGCGAAGGTTGCCGATGCACCATTGCCGAAGGCCGACGAATTCGCGCCGGTGGCGTTGGCGCCGTTGCCCACCGCGGTGTTTGCGACACCGTTTCCGCTCGCATTGGCGCCGGTTCCAATGGCGGTGTTGAAGCTGCCGGTGCCGCTGGCATCAGATTGCGCACCGTTCGCGACGTTCCCCGAATTGGTGCCATGGGCATGCGCCAGATAGCCGGTCGCCGTGTTGAAGCTGTTGGTGCCAAGCGCGACGGCGGCGTTGCCGGTGGCGACGTTGTTGCTTCCGGACCCGCTCGCGTTGGAATTCAGGCCGGTCGCGATATTGTAGCTGTTGTCGCCGGTCGCGTTGGAGTTGACGCCGGTCGCAATGTTGCTGCTGCCGTTGCCGAAGGCGCTAGCGTTGGTCCCCGTCGCGGTGTTGGCGCTGGCGTCCCCGTAAGCCCTGGCGACAAACCCGGTCGCAAGATTTCTGCTGTTGTTGCCGGAGGCATTGGAACTGCGCCCTGTGGCAACGTTCCTGCTGTTGTCTCCGTTGGCCAGGGCGGTCAGCCCGGACGCAAGATTGCCGCTGTTGTTGCCGCTGGCGTTGGCGCCGGCGCCGGCCGCGATATTGGTACTGTTGTCACCGCTGGCTTGCGCGTTGTTTCCGGACGCCATGTTTTTGCTGCCTTCACCGCTGGCGATGGCTCCCGCTCCGGTCGCGCTGTTGAAGCTGTTGTTGCCGCTGGCGTTGGCATTGTTTCCCGTGGCCCCATTGGAGCTGCTATCGCCGCTGGCGTTAGCGCCGGCCCCGACCGCGGAGTTGTTGCTGCCGTTGCCGGCAGCGGAAGCGGACGGCCCACAGGCAAAATTACCCCCTGAGCCCGCCGCACTGGCGCCTTGGTCGGATAGGGCACCATCCACGCAGATGAACTGGGCCAGGGCTTGCGGCGCGCCGGCGCAGGCCGCGATCGCGGCAAGCAATGCCGTCGCGAGACAGGCGGCGATTCGCGCGCGCAACGAAATCATCATGTTGGTCCCCACCCCGTCCTCCTACCTTGCGACCGGCAAGTGGCGCACGAGGATCGAAGACCGCCGTCACTTCCAGCCCCAGGCCGCCACTGCGTCAAAACAATTGACGCTTGCGCGGCACGGCGACACTCAAAGCATGCAGTCCATGGCTTTGGAAGACGCCGGATGCGCGAGGGACCGCGCGGCATTGCGTCCTCCCATATTCATGGGGTGCGGGGCCGGCGCCAGGCTTCTCAACCCACGCACGCTTTTCGCGAAGCCGCCGGACGGTTGGTCGGATCGCGGGCTGTTGCACGGATTCCACAACCCGGCGCGAGCTTCAGGTTTCGGCAGGAACGAGGGCCGTGCGCCCGTGAAAATCGTGTCGGCCGACCCCATCTGCCAGTTTCTCTCCCCGCTCCCGACGAAATCGAGATCCATGACCGAACAGACGCTCGCTGCGCCTATCGACGATCCATCGGAACGCCCGCGCGGCTTCACGCGCTATCAGGCGCTTCTCATTGCGCTGCTCGCGTTCACGCAGTTCACCATCATCCTCGACTTCATCATCATGTCGCCGCTCGGCGCCATCCTGATGCCCGCGCTCGACATCACGGCCGGGCAATTTGGCATCGCGGTGTCGGCCTACGCGTTCAGCGCGGGACTGTCGGGCATCCTGGCGGCCGGCTTTGCCGATCGCTTCGATCGCAAGCGCATCTTGCTGTTCTTCTATGTCGGCTTCACGCTCGGCACCATGCTGTGCGCCGCGGCGCCGAACTACCACGTGCTGCTGCTCGGCCGGATCGTGACCGGATTGTTCGGCGGGGTGATCGGCTCGGTGGTGCTCGCCATCATCACCGATCTATTCCCGCTACAGCTGCGCGGTCGCGTGATGGGATTCGTCCAGACGGCGTTCGCCGCGAGCCAGGTGCTCGGCATTCCCGCGGGGCTGTTTCTCGCCAATCACTGGAGCTGGCATGTCTGCTTCATCGCGATCGTCGTGGTGTCGATCGCGGCGATCATCATCATCGCCTTCGCGATGGAGCCGGTCGATGCGCATCTGAAGCTGAGGCAGGACAGAAACCCGTTCCGCCACCTGGTCGCGACGATCGGTGAGCCGCGCTACACGCTGGCCTTTGCCGTCACGACATTGCTGGCGACCGGCGGCTACATGTTGATGCCGTTCTCCAGCGCCTTCACCGTGTACAATCTCGGCATCGACCTCACGCATCTGCCGACGATCTATCTCGTCTCCGGCCTGTTCAGCATCGTCACGGGGCCGATGGTCGGCAGGGCGAGCGATGCGTTCGGCAAATACCCGACCTTCGTGTTCGGCTGTGTGATGACCGTCATCATGGTGCTGATCTACACCCATCTCGGCCCGGTCTCGCTCGTGACCGCGATCACCGTCAACGTGCTGATGTTCGTCGGCATCTTTTCACGGATGATCCCGTCGCAGGCCCTGATGTCGGCGATTCCCGATTCCACCCAGCGCGGCTCCTTCAGCGCGATCAGCGCCTCGCTCCAGCAGCTCTCCGGCGGCCTCGGCTCGGTGCTTGCCGGCGCGATCATCGCGCAAGCGCCCGACGGCTCCCTGATCCATTTCGACCGGATCGGCTACGTCGTCGTCACGACGACGATGGTCACGCTGGTGATGATGTATTTTGTGCAGAAGGCGGTGGCGGAGCGGGCGGGGAAGAGGATGGTGTGAGGGGACGGTCCACAGGTACCTGTCCCGCGCGTGCGACGAGAGCGCCATCTCTATCGATCTAAGGCAGATCCAATCCTGCTCCACATTCAGGTGAACCAACGCGGCGCCTTCCATGACCAAAGTTGCATGTATCACCTATCGGTCGAAAACCTCGTAAGACGGGTCAAGACGCATTCAAGGACATCGATTGGAGAGGGCGTAGCCAAAGCCGCATACCCCCTCGTTTCCCCTTCCCACTCGCCGTCCGGCGCTTCCGCCACACCCGCCGGTCTACCGTCTTGCTGAGCTTCGTTTGCTCGCAATCGTATTGCGTTTCAAATTTTCGATGCGCTGAACGGAGATCTCCAATGAAGCTCAAACTTTCCGCCGCGATGTTCGCCGCAAGCCTCCCGCTCGCATCGATGGCTTTCGCCCAAGGCACCGCGCCAGCCGACCATGCAGTGATCGATGCCTGCCTGAAGACCGCGGAGAAAACCGGTGGTTTCGGCGGCGCGTGCGTCGGGCTCGTCGCCGACCCCTGCATCAAAGCGGCAGATGGCGCGAATGACGACGTCGCCAAATGGAAAGCCTGCGCGGCGCGCGAACTCGCCGTGTGGACGCAGAAAACAAGTGAGGCGCTAAAGAACGTTAAGGCCGGCGGATTCACCGACGTGATCAAGGCGGTCGAGGAATCCCAGAAGACTTTCGCCGCGTCGCGTGATCGCTTCTGCGGGGTCTTCGACAAAGTCGAGCCCGGCATGTACAAGGGCAGCGCGAGCTACTGCCGCCTGCGCGAGACCGCGAACCGCTCGCTGAGCCTGATCAAGCTCGGCGCTTCGGTCAACGAGCACTGAGAGGCGATCCTGACCGAGGACCCACTAACCCTCAGATTTCGCGAGGGATCGAAAGGCAAAGATGGTGCCCAGGAAAGGACTCGAACCTTCACGGCCGTTAAGCCACTGGCACCTGAAGCCAGCGCGTCTACCAATTCCACCACCTGGGCATGCCGTTTGGGGCACGGAGGCGGTTACTACGGTTCGGTGACGCCGTTGTCAATTCATGCTTCAAGCCCGGTTCGGGATGCCGATTGCGCATCGCAAACCGGCCCGATACAAGCCTGACAAGACGCACTCTTTTCCGCAGGAATGGCTCCTATGACATCGAATCTGGACACGCTCGTCACGGTTTTCGGCGGATCGGGGTTTTTGGGCCGCAGCGTGGTCCGCGCCCTGTGCAAGCGCGATTACCGGGTCCGGGTCGCGGTCCGGCGGCCGGAACTGGCCGGATTCCTCCAGCCACTCGGCCGGGTCGGGCAGGTCCACACCGTGCAGGCCAATCTGCGCTATCCGGCCTCGGTCGAGGCGGCGCTGCGTGATTCGCACGTCGCGATCAATCTGGTCGGCGTCCTCACTGAAGCCGGCGCGCAGACGTTCGACGCCGTTCAGGCCAGGGGCGCCGAAACGGTCGCCAAGGCGGCCGCCTCCGCAGATAGCTCCCTGGTCCATGTCTCCGCGATCGGCGCCGACGCCGAAT